>NZ_PSWK01000049.1:0-12179 GCF_002932735.1 Rathayibacter sp. AY1B7 | reverse complement strand
GTCTCGACCAGCCCGATCCGCTTCGCGAGCGGCGTGGTGAAGGTGAGGGGGTCGGGGGACGGTCGCGGGGGTCGCTCGTCAAGGGAAAAGGTAGCGAGGCACCGTAGCGAGCAGGGCGCCCGCCGATGGATCGTGAGTATCTTCTCAGTTCTCATCGCGTCCCTCGCGCCCAGCGGCCGGAGCGCCACACTGGTCACCATGACCGGCGCCGCTGTCGACAGGACCTTCCAGGACGCCTCCGGCGTCGTCATCCACTACCGCTGGTGGCCGCACCCCTCGCCCCGCGCGATCGTGCAGCTGGCCCACGGGGTCGGCGAGCACTCGGGGCGCTACGTCGAGCTGGCGGAGGCGCTGGTCGCCGCCGGGTACGCGGTCGCGGCGGACGACCACCGCGGGCACGGCCGGACCGGCCTCGAGCAGCACGGCGGCGACTCCTCCCGGCTCGGACTGCTGGGGCCGGGCGGCCTGCGCGCGACCGAGGCGGCGATCCTCCGGCTGACGGAGCTGCTCGCGGAGGAGAGCCCGGGAGTGCCGATCGTGCTGCTCGGCCACTCCTGGGGGTCGCTCATGGCGCAGCGGATCGTCGACCACCACTCCGGCGCCTACGCCGCGCTCGTGCTGAGCGGCACGGCCTACCGCCTCCCGGGGCACATGAACGCGGGCGACCTGGCGAAGCGGCACCGCGTCGCCGGCGGTCTCGGCCTCGAGTGGCTCTCCCGCGACCCGGAGGTCTGGCAGCGTTTCCACGACGACCCCCTCACCTTCACCACGCCGCTCGCGAAGCGGATCGGGCTGGTCGAGACCCTGCGGCTGGTCGGCCGCCCGAAGCGCGGGCCCGAGCATCCGCTGCCCCTGCTGCTGGTCGTGGGCGCCGACGACACCCTCGGCGGCGAGCGGTCGGTGCGCGCGCTCGCCCAGGCCTACCGGCGGCGGGCCGGGTACACGGACGTCTCGGTGCGGGTGTACCCGGAGGCGCGGCACGAGCTGTTCCAGGAGCTCAACCGGGCCGAGGTCACGGCCGATCTCGTGGAGTGGCTGGGCGAGCGCTTCCCCGCCCCGGCTCGCGCCTAGGCTGGCGTCATGCATGGCGAGTACAAGGTCCCCGGCGGAAAGCTCGTGGTCGTCGACCTCGACGTGGTCGACGGGAGGTTCGCCGGGTTCCGCCTGGCGGGCGACTTCTTCCTCGAGCCCGACACGGCCCTCGACGACATCGATCGCGCGGTCGTGGGCCTCCCGGCCGAGACGGACGCGAAGTCCATCGCCGCCGCCATCCGGCGGGCGCTCCCGGCCGACGCGGTCCTGCTCGGCTTCACGCCCGAGGCCGTCGCGGTCGCGATCCGCCGCTCGCTGCAGAAGGCGACCAGCTGGCGCGACTACGACTGGCGCATCGTGCACGACCGGGCCGTCCCTCCCGCGACCCACCTGGCGCTCGACGAGGTGCTGACCGCCGCGGTCGGCGAGGGCCGTCGCGAGCCGACGCTGCGGATCTGGGAGTGGGACCAGCCCGCCGTCGTCATCGGCAGCTTCCAGTCGCTCCGCAACGAGGTCGACCTCGACAACGCGGCGAAGTACGGCGTCGACGTGGTCCGCCGCATCTCGGGCGGCGGCGCGATGTTCATGGAGGCGGGCAGCGTCGTCACGTACTCGCTCTACGTCCCCGGCGACCTCGTCCAGGGGCTGACCTTCGCCGACTCCTACGCCTTCCTCGACGAGTGGGCCGTCAGCGCGCTGCAGTCGCTCGGGATCGACGCGGTCTACCAGCCGCTCAACGACATCACCTCGCCCTCGGGCAAGATCGGCGGCGCCGCGCAGAAGCGCCTGGGCTCCGGCGCCGTCCTCCATCACGTGACCATGAGCTACGACATCGACGCCGAGAAGATGGTGCAGGTGCTGCGGATCGGCCGCGAGAAGCTCTCGGACAAGGGCATCGCCTCCGCCGTGAAGCGCGTCGACCCGCTGCGCAGCCAGACCGGGCTCAGCCGCGCCGAGATCATCGAGCGCATGAAGGCGACCTTCGTGCAGCTGCACGGCGGCGAGGCGGGAACGCTGACCGAGGAGGAGTACGCGGCGGCGGAGGAGCTGGTGCGGACGAAGTACTCGACTCCGGAGTGGCTGCGGCGCGTCCCCTGACCGGCGGGTCCGGGGCGGCGGTCGCCGGCGCGTGGACCCGGAGCGGTACGCGGCGGGCCGGACCGGCGGGCGCCCCTCAGCTCGCGAGGAGCTCCTGGTAGTCCGGGTGCTCGGCGATGAACTCGGCGACGAACGGGCAGGCCGGGACGATGCGCCCGCCGAAGCGCTCGTGCGCGTCGTCGAGGGCCGCCTCGACGAGGGTCTCGCCGAGGCCCTCGTGGCGGTGCTCGGGCGCGATCTCGGTGTGGAGGAAGACCACGTCGCGGCCGCGGACGGCGTAGTCCGCGACTCCGACGGTCTCGCCGTCGAGCCAGAGCGTGTAGCGGGACGAGTCCTCGTCGTGGCGCACCTCGGAGATCATCGCGCCACTCTACGCCGGAGCCTCCCCGGCATCCGTCGAGCGCGGGCGCGAGGCGCGGAGCGTGTCGCCGGGCTCGCGCGCACTGGCACAATTGCCGGGTGCCCAGGACGATCCAGATCGCGGACGGCGTCCCGGAGTCGCGGAGCGCGGTGTTCCACGCCGACAATCTCGAGGTCCTGCCGCAGCTGGCCGACGGCGCTTTCACCGTCGTCTACCTCGACCCGCCGTTCAACACGGGCCGGGCGCAGGTGCGCACCTCGACCACCTCGGTGCGCTCCACCACCGGCACGATCGCCGGCTTCAAGGGGCGCAGCTACGAGCGGATCCGCGGCGACCTGCTCCGCTACGACGACCGCTTCGACGACTACTGGTCGTTCCTCGAGCCGCGTCTGGCCGAGGCGTGGCGGCTCCTCGCCGACGACGGCACCCTCTACCTCCACCTCGACTACCGCGAGGCGCACTACGCGAAGGTGCTGCTCGACGCGCTCTTCGGCCGCGAGTGCTTCCTCAACGAGATCATCTGGGCCTACGACTACGGAGCGAAGGCCACGCGCCGCTGGCCGACCAAGCACGACACGATCCTCGTCTACGTGAAGGACCCGCGCGGCTACCACTTCGACTCCGCCGCCGTGGACCGCGAGCCGTACATGGCCCCGGGCCTCGTGACCCCCGAGAAGGCCGAGCGCGGCAAGCGGCCGACCGACGTGTGGTGGCACACGATCGTCTCGCCGACCGGCCGCGAGAAGACCGGGTACCCGACGCAGAAGCCGGAGGGGATCCTCCGCCGCATCGTGCAGGCGTCCAGCCGCGAGGGCGACGCCGTCCTCGACTTCTTCGCCGGCTCCGGCACGACCGGCGCCGTCGCGCACGCTCTCGGCCGCCGCTTCGTCCTCGTCGACGAGCACGCCGACGCGGTCGCCGTCATGCGCCGCCGCTTCGCCGCCCTCGACCCGGCGCCGCTCTTCCTCTGACGCGGGCCCTCTCGACTCCTCAGACGTCGCCGTCCTCGCTCGCCACCCCCGCGACTCCTGCGCACCGGCCGGCTCCCACTGTCCAGGAGTCGTCGCAGTCGAGTTCGGTCGCTCCCACTGTCCAGAAGGTGTCGCACTCGACATCGATCGCTCCGACTGTCCAGGAGTTGTCGCACTCGACGCCGACTGCGACAACTCCTGGACAGTCGTGGTGGGAGGCGCGCCTCCCCAGGTGCGGGATCAGGGGTTCGTCCACAGAATGCGGATCGCGGGAGACGGACGAGGATCACGGACCCCCAGAATCGCGGCATGTCCAGCACCGACCTCGGAGCCTTCACCCGGCGAGCGGCACTCCGCGCCGGGATGACGGACACCCGGCTGCGCACTCCCGCCCTGGCCAGCCCCTTCCACGGAGTGAGCACCCGGGTGGCGCCCGTCACGCACCTGGAACGAGCCGTCGCCTATCTGCCGCGGCTGCGGCCCTGGCAGCTCTTCTCCCACCTGACCGCGGCCGAAGCCTGGGGAGTGCCGCTCCCGGCGCGACCCGGCGAGGACGATCCGATCCACGTGTCGGCGACGACGCCGCACCGGCCCCCCAGGACCCGGGGTGTGATCGGCCACACCCTCACGGAGACGGACAGGGTCGAGCGGCACGGCCTGCCGGTGACGGGAGCGGTGTCGACGTGGATCGCGCTCGCGCCACTGCTGTCCGCCCGCGATCTCCTCGCGGCGACGGACCACCTCCTGTTCGAGCCGCGCTACCCGCGCCGGGACGATCCGCGTCCCCATGTCCGGCTTCACGAGCTGCAGGACCGCCTGGCCTCCCATCGGGGCCGGGGCCGACGCGGCCTGGCTGAGGCTCTGCGGCTGGCATCGACCGGAGCCGCCTCGCGGAGGGAGACCTGGCTCCGCGCTCTCGTCGAGGAGGCGGGACTGCCCGCGCCCGACGTGAACGCCGAGATCAGGATCGGCGGCCGACTGCTCGCGGTCGGCGATCTGGTCTTCGAACGGTGGAAGGTGGTGGCGGAGTACGACGGCGGCCAGCACCGGACGGACGACGCGCAGTTCTCACGCGATCGTGAACGGCTCCTGGCCCTGCACCTCGCGGGCTGGATCGTCGTGGTCGTCCGCGCGGAGGGTCTGACCCGGGGCAGGGCGCGCACGATCGCCGAGCTCCGTGCCGCTCTCGTGGCCCACGGCTGGCGACCGTGACGCACCCCGTCGACGGATCGACCCGCTCGTCCATCCCCGCCCCGCCGCCCGCGTCCGCCCCACCGTCCGGATCCGCCCGCCGGTCCGCATCCGATCGAGCACGCGGAGCCCTCCGACTACGCAGGAGTAGTCGCACTCGGCGTCGACTGCGACGACTCCTGGACAGTCGCGGGCCGGGGTCAGCTGCTGGCGCGGACGACCAGCGACGTCGGCATCAGCGTGCGGTGCTCAACGGGGAGCCCCTCGATGCGGGCGGTCAGCAGCTCCACCATGCGGGCGCCGAGCTCGTCGGGGAGCTGGCGCACCGTGGTCAGCGCGGGGACGGCGTTCCGCGCGAAGAGATCGTCGTCGAAGCCCACGACGGACACGTCCTCGGGGATCCGGCGGCCGGCCTCGCGGAGGGCGGCGTAGGCGCCGACCGCCATCTGGTCGTTCGCGGCGAAGACGCCGTCCAGGTCGGGGTCGCGGGCGAGGAGGCGGCGCATCGCCTCGGTGCCGCTCGCCGGCGAGAAGTCTCCCCACTCGACGAGGTCGTCGGCGAGGCCGGCGTCGGTGAGCGCGCCGCGCCAGCCGATCAGGCGGTCGACGCCCGGCGGCATGTCGGCGGGGCCCGCGATGGTGGCGATCCGGCGCCGGCCGCGCTCGATCAGGTGCGCGGTGGCGACGGCCGCCCCCTCCGTGTTGTCCACGTCGACGAAGTAGGAGCCGCGCTCGTCCGGCGAGAGCGGCCGGCCGCCGAAGACGATCGGCAGCGTGCCCGAGAGCGCCGCGTAGGAGTGGTCGCCGGAGTGGTGCGAGACCACGAGCGCGCCGTCGACATTGCCGCCGAGCAGGTACCGCCGCGTCTTCTCGCCGTCCGTCTCGGACGCGATCAGCATCGAGAGCGTGTAGTCCGTGTCGGCCAGGCGCATCGCGGCGCCCTGCACGATCGAGGCGAAGAACGGGTCCGCGAAGACGCGCGCGGTCGACTCCGGCACGATCAGCGCGATCGACTGCGTGCGCCGCGAGGCGAGCATCCGCGCCGCGTGATTGGGCACGTAGTCGAGCTCGCCGATCGCCTTCTCGACGGCGGCCACGATCTCGGCCGCCACCTGCGGGGCGCCGTTGACCACCCGCGAGACCGTCGCGCGCGAGACTCCGGCCCGCGCCGCGACCATCTCGAGGGTGGGGGAGCGGCCCCCGCCGCGGACGCCCGTCGGCTCGCTCACGGGTCAGTCCAGGATCGCCGCGGCGCTGCCGCCGAGCAGTCGGGAGTAGACCAGGCCCGAGTCCTTCACGATCCGCTCCTGCGTGTCGTAGTCGACGCGCACGATGCCGAAGCGCTTCTCGTAGCCCCAGGCCCACTCGTAGTTGTCGAGGAGGGACCAGACGAAGTAGCCGCGGACGTCGGCGCCCTGGTCGATCGCGTCGGCGACCTTCTCGACGTGGTCGAGCACGTACTGCGTGCGGTCCGCGTCGTGCACGCGGCCGTCCTCGACGACGTCGTCGTAGGCGGCGCCGTTCTCGGTCACGTAGAGCGGAGGGAGGTTCTCGTACTCCAGGCCCAGGCGGGTCAGCAGGTAGCGCAGCCCGTCGGGGTTCACCTCCCAGTCCATCGCGGTGCGCGGCAGCCCTCGCGACGGGAAGGTGATGAACTCGGAGCCGACCCAGGGGGAGCCGACCTCGCGGTCGGTCGCCTGGGCGAAGTCGTCGGCTCCGGCCGGCAGCGGATGCGCCGAGACGTTGTCGTCGTGGTAGTGGTTCACGCCGAGGAAGTCGAGCGGGAGCGAGATGAGATCGAGGTCGCCGTCGACGATCAGCTCGTCGAGCCCGAGCCCGGCGACGTCCTCGAGCAGGTCCTCGGGGTACTCGCCGCGCAGCAGCGGGTCGAGGAAGATCCGGTTCTGGAGGGCGTCGAAGCGGCGTGCGGCGTCGAGGTCGGCCTCGTCCTCGGGGTCGTCGGGGACGGCGTTCGAGAGGTTGAGCGTGATGCCGAGGTTCTGCGCTCCGAGCTGCCGGAGCGTCGAGACGGCCAGCCCGTGGGCGAGGTGCGTGTGGTGCACGGCGGCGAGGGCCTTCTGCTGCGAGATCACGCCGGGGGCGTGCACGCCCGCCCCGTAGGAGAGCAGGGTCGAGCAGAACGGCTCGTTGAACGTCGTCCAGTGCTGCACCCGGTCGCCGAGGCTCTCGTAGACGGCCTCGGCGTAGTCCCGGAAGCGCTCGGCGGTGTCGCGGTTCGCCCAGCCGCCGGTCTCCTCGACGGCCTGCGGGAGGTCCCAGTGGTAGAGGGTGAGCCACGGCAGCACGCCGGCGCCGAGCAGCTCGTCGACCAGGCGGGAGTAGAAGTCGAGGCCCTCGGGGTTCACGGCGCGGTCGCCCGGCTTCACGCGCGCCCAGCTGACCGAGAAGCGGTAGGAGCCGAGCCCCAGCTCCTTCATCAGCCGCACGTCCGCCGGCATCCGGTGGTAGTGGTCCACCGCGACCTCGGGGGTGTCGCCCTTCGCGACCGCTCCGGGGACGCGGGAGAACGCGTCCCAGATGCTGTCCTCCTTGCCGCCCTCGTGGCCGGCGCCCTCGATCTGGGCGGCAGCGGTCGCGGATCCCCAGAGGAAGCCGGCGGGCCAGTCGCGGACGGCGAGCCGGTCGGCGCGGGCGATCTGCTCCGAGAGGCTCGGGGTCGCGGGGGAGGGGGTGGGGGCGGCGCTCATTGCGGACTCCTTCGGCAGCGGTCCGACCATCCTAGAGCCCCGGTGGAGCGCTCTCTCGCTCCGGAACGCGGGACATCGCGCCCCGGACGACCGCGAGGCGCCGCCTCCCCGTCCGGACACCGCAGCGAGGGCGGTGTCCGGACGGCGGAGGCGGCGCCTCGGAGGGGAGGAGCGGAGCGCAGGACGCGGTCCGTCGGCGCTTCCCGATCAGGCTCGGTGGGCGCCGTGCCCGTCGCGCGGAGGAGCGGTGCGGATCGAGTCCGTCCGGACGTCCGGCTCGATGCTGCCCGCGGCCAGGTCGGCCCCGGCGCGCGCGGCCAGCTGCGGGTCCGTGCGGCGCAGCTCCTCCGCGCTGTCCTCGGCCGCGAGGTCGTGCGCCTCCTGCATGGCCGACTTCGCGCGCAGCGGCGGGGTCTTGAGGAACCACGAGAGCACGAAGGCCAGCAGGACCACGCCCAGCGCGACCTGGAACACGGTCACGGTCGCGTCGTTGAACCCGGTCAGGAACGGGGCCGACAGGGCGCGGTCCGCGGTGTTCAGGAACGAGGTGTCCCCGTCGAGCGCGGAGCCGATCGCGGCGGTGTCCTGCGACTGCAGCAGCTTCAGGATCCCGGCGTTGGCCGGGTCCGCGGCGACGGCGGGGTCGGTGGCGGCCCGCTGCAGATCCGCCGCGAGCGCCGGGTTCTTGAAGGCCGCGGCGATGGTGTCGGGGATCCGGCTGAACAGCACCGAGAAGATCACGGCGGTGCCCAGGGTGCCGCCGATCTGGCGGAAGAACGTGGAGGCGCTGGTCGCGACTCCCATGTTCGCCACGTCGACCGAGTTCTGCGAGGCCAGGGTGAGGGTCTGCATCATCTGCCCGAGCCCGAGGCCCAGCATCAGCATCCCGCCCATCATGAAGATCACCGGCTTGTCGATCGTCACGAAGGTGAAGTAGAAGAACGCGGCCGACATCAGGAACGTGCCGACGATCGGGAAGGCGCGGTAGCGGCCCGTGCGCGAGATGATCTGACCCGAGACGATCGAGGCGATCATCAGGCCGAGGATCATCGGCAGCATCAGGAAGCCGGACTCGGTCGGCGTGGCGCCGTTCACCAGCTGCAGGTACAGCGGGATCGCCATCATGCCGCCGAACATGCCGAAGCCGACGAGGACGCCCAGCACGGTCGCCATCGAGAAGGTCGGCGAGCGGAAGAGCTTGAGGGGGATGAGCGCGTCGTCGCCCATCATCCGCTCGGCCGCGATGAAGCCGATGACGCCCAGCGCGCCGACGATGTAGCAGACCCACGCGATCGGCGAGCCCCAGCCCCACTCGCGGCCCTGCTCGGCGATCAGCAGCAGCGGTCCCGCGGCGATGACGACGAGGGAGGCGCCCCACCAGTCGATCCGCACCGAGCGCTTGCCGGCGGGCTTGGGCAGGTGGAGGAACCGCACGACGATGAAGAGCGCGACGGCGCCGATCGGGAGGTTGATCAGGAAGACCCAGCGCCAGCCGGTGATGAAGAGGATCTCGGGGGTGCCGGCGAGCAGGCCGCCGATGAGCGGTCCGACGACGCTGGAGATCCCGAAGACGGCCAGGAAGTAGCCCTGGTACTTGGCGCGCTCGCGCGGGGGCAGGATGTCGCCCATCACCGTGAGCGCGAGCGACATGAGCCCGCCGGCGCCGAGGCCCTGCACGGCGCGGAAGCCCGCGAGGCCGAGCATCGAGGTCGAGAAGCCGGCGAGCGTCGAGCCGATCAGGAACAGCACGATCGCGATCAGGTAGAGCGGGCGGCGTCCGAAGATGTCGGAGAGCTTGCCGTAGATCGGCGTCGCGATCGTCGAGACGATCAGGTAGGCGGTGGTCACCCACGCCTGCTGCGAGAGGCCGTCGAGGTCGTCCGCGATGGTGCGCATCGAGGTGCCGACGATGGTCTGGTCGAGCGAGGAGAGGAACATCCCTGCCATCAGGCCGAAGATGACGAACAGGATCTGCCGGTGCGACATCACGGCGCCGGACGGCGTCGAGGTCGGAGCGGATGGAGCGGAGGCGGAGTCGGCCACGGTGGTCCCCTTGTCTGGCGGACGCGTCCAGGCACGGCGATCCGCCGCAAACGTTGCGTGCTGCGCAAAGTTACACCGCGTGCGGAGAGCGCGACAGAGCGTCCGGCGAGCCTGAACGGGATCTCAGGGCCGCCGTGCCGGGGCCGTGCCTCAGGCCGGAGCGGGGACCGCCTCGTCCGCCCAGCCGGCCTCGCGGAGCGCTGCGCGGGCCTCGGCTCGGGCCGAGTACGGCGTGCGCACGCCGAGGATGTCGCGGTAGTTCTGGTGCCCGGGGCCGGCCCAGAGGATGGCGTCGCCCTCGTGCGCCAGGGACACGGCGACGCGGATGGCGCGCTTGGGGTCGTCGACCTCGTGGATCTCGGCGTCCGGACGTGCGGCGCGGGCGGCCTCGACGAGGGTGCGCCGGATCGAGGCCGGGTCCTCGAAGCGCGGGTGGTGGTCGGTGACGATCAGCACGTCGCTGCCCAGGACGGCGGCTTCGGCCATCGCCGGGCGCTTGAGCGCGTCCCGGTCGCCGTCGGCGCCGAACACCATGACCACGCGGCCGGGAGTGACCTCGCGGACGGCCTCCAGGGTGCGGGCGAAGGCGTCGGCGCTGTGTCCGAAGTCGACGTACACCGTGGGGCCGCGGTTGCCGGAGACGCGCTCGGTGCGGCCGGGGAGGGAGGCGTCCACTCCGCCGTCGCGGTGCACCGCGGCGCGGATCTCGCCGATCGGCCGACCGGACTCGATCAGCATCACGATCGCCAGACCGGCGTTGGCGGCCATGTGGGTGCCGATGATCGGCACGGAGGTCGTGATGGCACGGCCCTCGCGGTTCCCGATCCGGAAGCGGGTGCGGCCGAACTCCTGCTCGAGCACCGTCACGGTCCAGTCGGCGTCGACGCCCGGGAGGGAGGTGATCGTGGTGACCGGCACGCCGGCGACCTCGACGAGGCGCGCGCCCGCGGGGGAGTCGAGCGAGACGACGGCCCGGCGCGCGCGATCGGGCTGGAACAGCTGGGCCTTCTCGTCGAAGTAGGTGTCCATGTCGCCGTAGTCGTCGAGGTGGTCGTGGCTGAGGTTCGTGAAGCCGGCGACGTCGAAGACCACGCCGTCGACGCGGTGGCGGGTGAGCGCCTGGGCGCTGACCTCGATCGCGGCGGCGCCGACGCCCTCCTCCTCCATGCGGGCGACGAGCGCGTGCAGCTCCGTCGCCTCCGGGGTGGTCAGGCCGCTGGTCACCGAGGTGTCGCCGATGTGGCGCTCCGCGGTCGAGCTGAGGCCGGGCACGACGCCGAGCTGGCGGAGGATCCCCTCGAGCATGTGGACGGTCGACGTCTTGCCGTTGGTGCCGGTCACGCCGAGCAGCACGGGGGAGCGCTCGGCCGTCCCGTAGACGGCGGCGGCGACGGCGCCCAGGCGGGAGCGGGGGTCGTCGACCACGAGGACGGGCAGACCGGTCGCGCGCGCGGCGTCGGCGCCCGCGGTGTCGGTCAGCACGGCGGAGGCGCCGCGGGCCACGGCCTGCTCGACGAACTCGGCCCCGTGGCGGTTGACCCCGGGCAGGGCGACGAAGAGGTCGCCGGGCTCGACGTCGGAGGCGATCAGCGTCACTCCGCTGATCTCGGCCGTCAGGCCGCCCTCGTCGCCGATCTCGAGCGTCCGAGCGAGGGCGGCGAGAGGGACGGAGGGTGCGGTGAGGGGTCGGAGCATGGGGTCCTTCCATCGACGGCTCCGTGGGGGGCCGTGCAGCCGAGGGGGCGGTCGCACGCGGAGTCGTGGCTGTCACTCAAGCTAGGGGGTCTGCTTATGTGAATCCTTAGAGGATATGCGCGACCCGCGTGGAGGGGCACGGGTGGACAGAACCGATCGCCGGTGCTTCAGCAGATGCGCAGGAACGGGTCTGTCTAGGCTCGGAGGATGACGTCGAACGAGAACGAGCCGACCGATGGGCGCCCCGTCCGCCGCCGAGCCCTGGTCATCGGGGGTGTGGCCGCCGCGGCGGGCCTGACCGCGCTGGGGGTCGGAGCCGCCATCGGGAACGGAGCGCCGGCGCCCTCGCCGACCCCCTCGACGGCGCCGCCCGCTCCGTCGCCCTCCGCGGCCGCGACCACCTCGACGCCCACGGCGGTGCCGACCGCCACTCCGACTCCCACACCCACTCCCACCGCCTCCGGGATCGACCTCACCGCGCAGTCCGTCGGCGACCCGGCGAGCACCTGGGTCGTCGTCAACAAGCTGCGGACGCTCGCGCCGGTCGACTACGTCCCCGCCGACCTGACCTTCCCCGACGTGCCCTACGTCAACCGGCAGCCGATGCGCCAGGCGACCGCGGACGCCCTCGTCCCGCTCTTCGCCGCCGCCCGCTCCGAGGCCGGCCTCTCGCTGGCGGTGCAGAGCGCCTACCGCTCCTACGACACCCAGGTCAGCGTCTACGCGGGCTGGGTGTCCTCGCGCGGGCAGGCGGGAGCGGATGCGACGAGTGCGCGCCCGGGGCACAGCGAGCACCAGACCGGCTGGGCGGTCGACGTGGTGGGAGCGTCGGGCGCGTGCGCGCTCGAGATCTGCTGGGGCGACACTCCGGAGGGGCAGTGGGTCGGCGCCAACGCCCATCGCTTCGGCTTCCTCGTGCGCTACAAGCCCGACGCCACTCCGATCACGGGGTACGAGTCGGAGCCGTACCACCTGCGGTACGTCGGGACCCAGCTCTCCGGGTACCTGCACGACTCCGGCATCGAGACGCTCGAGCGCGCCTTCGGCCTTCCGGATGCGCCCGATTACGCACCGGGGACC
>NZ_PSWK01000048.1:0-13310 GCF_002932735.1 Rathayibacter sp. AY1B7 | reverse complement strand
GCCCCAGGCCCCGCCCGTCAGACCCGCCGCGTCGACGCCCGCTCCACCAGCGGCATCGGCACCAGCACCCGCTCTCCCGGAGCGCCGCTCAGCAGCAGCTCGACCGCCCGGCGGCCCATCTCCTCGTGCGGCAGCGCCACGGTCGTCAGCCCGGGGCGGAGGTAGGCGGCCAGCTCGTCGTCGTCGAACGACACCACGGCGACATCGCCCGGGATCGAGAGCCCCGCCTCCGCGACCGCCTGGTAGGCCGCCTCACGCCGAGCGGCTTCGGGCACGACGGCGCGGGCGGACAGGTCGCCTTCGCCGACCCGGACGCGGGAGTCGGCTTCGCGTTCCTCACCAACCGGATGGAGGGGGTCGGCGACGTGCGCGCGACCCGCGTCGTCGAGGCGCTCGCGACCGCGCTGCGACTGCCCGCTCCGCGCGGACTCTGACCCCTCCGCGCGGACTCTGGTCCCTCCGCGCGGACTCTGACCCCTCCGCCCCACCCCCGTCAAGGGGTGGGGCACCCGGTCGGCGCCGTCCTAGCGTCGGGGACGGGCCGACCGGAGGGGCGGTCCGGGATCCAGGGGAGGGCGAGATGCAGAAGCTGTACTACGCGAGCGGATTCGTGCTGCTGGGCGACGAGGTGTGCTCGGCGGTCGTCGAGTACGCGCAGGCGCTGGCGAACGTGGGGAAGTCGGACCTGGTCGTGGTGCCGTCGCTCTCGGACGAGGGGATGCGCGGCGAGACCCGTCTCCTGGTCGGGCCGGCCAGCCAGCTCTTCACCAGCCCGGCGCTCGACCGCGGCGTCGACCTCGACGACCCGGAGGCGGTGGAGTCGATGCGCGAGAAGACCCGACGGCTCCAGCCCGCGCGGCCGACCGTGCAGCCGCGCGGCGAGGGCGACGACAGCGAGGACGACGGCGGGACCGACTACCTCTGACGCCTCAGGTGTCGAGCGTGGTGCTGGGGCGCTCGCCGAAGCGGTGGGCGTACGAGGCCGAGAACCGGCCGAGGTGCGCGAAGCCCCAGCGCCGTGCGACCTCGCTGACGCTGACGACTCCGGGCTCGCCCGCCCGCAGCTCCTTCTGCACGCCGTCCAGCCGGATCCGCCGCAGGTAGTCGACCGCGGTGAAGCCGAACTCGCGCCGGAACTCGGTCTGCAGCGTCCGCAGGCCCATGCCCGCCGCGTCGGCGATCTGCTCGGTCCGGAGCGGCTCGTGGGCGTGCTCGTACATGTACTCGATCGCCTGGCGGAGGCGCCCCGAGCGGGGTACTCCGAGGTCGCCGGGAGTGTCCAGCGTCGAGTGCGGGAAGGTCTCGAGCAGGGCGACGGCGACCGCGCGGTCGGCCTCGCGGCGCAGCAGCGGCGAGCTGTCGGCGTCGTAGATCACCCGGGCGACCGTCGCGACGGTCGCCGACCAGCGCCGCAGCGCCGCGCCCTCGGGTCGTGCGGTGGTGTCGAAGAGGAGGGGGCCGCGGGTGCCCTCGACCTCCTCCGCGATGCCCTCGAGGTACGCGCCGTCGAAGTGGATGAGGTTCTGGCGGTAGTCGTGGAACTCGAACCGGCTGGGACGGTCGTTGACGAAGATCGCCGGCTGCCCGAATCCGAGGGTCACCGCGTCGCCGTCGAGATCGGTGACGCCCGCGCCGGCGGTCAGCCACGAGACGACGTACTCGCCCTCGGTCTGGATCGAGCCCTGCACGGAGCCGGCGAACTGGCTGCCGCGGAGCGTCACGTCGCCGTCGCCGACGGAGGTGTAGCGGTACGAGAAGTCCTCGCCGGGCTCGACGACGAAGCGGTGCCCGTTGTACGACTGCTCGAAGAGGGCCCGCGCCTGCTCGATGTCACGCCCGCCGATGTCGGAGCGCATGACCTCGTCCTTCTCGTTCATCCCGATCAGGGTCGCACGAGGAGCGCTCCTCACCGCGTGCCCCGAACGGGGAATTCGTTAAGCGGATAAACCAGTCGCGGGTCCGGCGGCGCGGGTCATGGCCTGGACGGTCGCCGCCTGGAACTGCGTGAGCAGCACCACGGTGTGCCGCGCTCCGGCTTCCACGGCGAGCGAGAAGGTGGCGCCGGCCGGAGTGGCCCGCCAGGAGCGGATGTCGCGGGTGCCGACGCGGGTCGAGTCTCCGGTGCCGGCGCTCCGCAGCACCAGGGAGTCGGGCAGCACGCAGAGCGCGCCCGTCACACCGTCGACAGTGGAGGAGCACTCGAAGCCTGCGTCGTCGTGCACTGGACGGGCGAGCTCGACGAAGTCGGTGACCTCCATAGGCTCGTCGTCGTCGCGCCTGGACACGGCGCGCTCAGGCAGCGTGCGTGAGCCCGGAGGACTCGGGCTGCTGCGCCGGCTCGGTGACGATCCGCAGGCCCCGGCCGCTGTTGGCCTCCTCCATCAGTGCGCGCACCCAGGTGGCGTTGATCGCCGGCATGCGGCTTCCGTGGAACGAGAACTGGAGGGGGATGGTCGGGTGCAGCCACAGTGTCTGGCGTCCGGTGCCGTGCGCGCTCGAGGCGTCGAGCTGGAAGGCGAACGCCTCGTCGCGGCGGAACTTGTTGATCATGACGATCTGCAGGTGCGCGAGTGCGCGGTCGTCGATCTCGTGCGAGGTGGGGGGAGTGCCGTAGAGGAGAGCGCCCATGGTGCGTGCCGCCGTTCTGTGCTGTGTCGCGGGTGCCGGCCGCGACGGTGAGGTGCCCCGGCGAGTGCCGCCGGGAGGGGGAGTGCGAGATGGTGGGGGTGTTCGTGGGGAGCAGGACCCGGGGTGTGCTGTGCCGCCGAGTCGAGTGTCCGGAGTGTCGATCCGGGGGTGCCGTGCTCCGGGATGTCGAGCCCGGATGCCGTCGCGCCGAGCCGTCGATCCCCGCTGACGCCTGCTCTGCAGGCCCGTGGAGTCGGGCGGTCGGGCCGTCCCTCCGGCTGTTCTCCGAAAGTACGCCCCTCGTTCGGAGGGCACGTGCCGCTATCCGGAATGCGAAGCAGTGGCGCCGGCCGCCGGGCGGACTCCCAGCCGGGCGACTCCGAGGCTCAGTTGCGGGGTGCCTCGAGTGGGCGGTGCGGCTGCGTCGAGACGCCGCGCTCGTGCGCGAGACGCCGCCTCGGCGGCGGTGTCCCGGCGAGACGGCGATGTCTCGGCGGGGCGGGTGGAGCGGGAGGAGGCGTGATGGTGCGCTCACTCGAGAGGGCGTGCGGCTCCGTCGAGACGCCGTCTCCGCGGCGGTGTCTCGGCGTATGCGGGAGCGGGAGGGTGCGCTCCTGCGCGAGTCGTCGCGCCACCGCTCCGGCGGGGGTGCCGACGCTCAGAAGGCGTAGCGGACGCGGCAGTAGGGGAGGCGCTCGGCGAGGAGGGCGCGGAAGCGGTCGAGGGCCGCGCGCTTGAGGTCGCGTCGGTAGCGGATGTTGACGGCGCCGTTCTCGGAGACCTTCTGCTCCTGGCGTCCCGGCTGCCAGAGCAGCGACTCCGCCTTCGGGTGCCAGCCGAGGTTCACCTCGTGCAGGCCCTCGTTGTGGGTGAGGAGGATCACCTCGGCCGCGAGCTGCGCCTTCGCCCGCGGGTGGAGGGCGGCGTCGAGCTGGTCGAAGAGCTCGGTCCAGTCCTGCTGCCAGGTCTCGGTGAGGATCACGGGCGAGAAGTTGACGTGCACCTCGTAGCCGGCGTCGACGAAGTCGTTGATCGCCGCGATCCGCTCGGCCATCGGCGAGGTGCGGATGTCGGTGACCTTCGCCGTCTCGGCGGGCATCAGCGAGAACCGGATGCGCGTGCGCCCGAGCGGGTCCCACTCGAGGAGCTCGCGGTTGACGTACTTGGTCGCGAAGGACGCCTTGGCGGTGGGCGACATCCGGAACAGCTCGCAGAGGTCGCGGACGTTCTCGCTCAGCAGCGCGTCGACGGAGCAGTCGCTGTTCTCGCCGATGTCGTAGACCCAGGCCTCCGGGTCGCACTGGTTCGCCTCGGCCTTGGGGCCCTGCTTGGCGATGTGCTGGGCCAGGTGGCGCTGGATCTGCTCGATGTTCGTGAAGAGCGTGATCGGGTTGCTGTAGCCCTTCCTCCGCGGCACGTAGCAGTAGACGCACGCCATGGCGCAGCCGTTGGCGGTGGAGGGGGCGATGAAGTCGGCCGAGCGGCCGTTCGGGCGCGTGACGAGCGACTTCTTCACCCCGAGCACGAGCGCCTCCGTCTTGATGCGCACCCAGCGCGCGACGTTCGCCTCGTCGCCGTGCACCTCCGGGATCAGCCAGTGCGACTCGACGGGCACGATCTCGGCGCCCGGCCAGCGCGCCACGACCTCCTGCCCGCGGGGCAGCTCGAGCGCGGCCGGCTCGGCGTAGATCCGCCGGATGTCGAGCAGGCGCCGCTCGCGGACCGGCGCGGACGCGGGGTTCGGAGCGGTGTCGGACATGAGTCCGTTCTACCGGCGACCACCGACATCCGCTGAGCAGGGCTGTCGCCCGCCGCGCAGGTCCTCCGCCCGCCTGCAGGAACCGTTGCGCCGCTCCCTCAGGATGGAGGCATGCCCTCCTCCGCCGACCGCTTCCGCCGCGCCGCCGTCGAGCTCGCGCAGACCTCCGAGCGGCAGGTCGAGTGGGCGCTCGCCGTCACGGAGGATGCGCGCCTCCTCGCCCTGATCGACGAGCTGCCCGCGCAGCACCGGCAGCCGTCCCTGCTCTTCTCGGTCGCGCGGCTGCTCGGCGTGCCCGACGTCGACGGCGCCGGATTCGCCGCGTGGCTCCGGAGCGAATGGGCGCGGGTGGCACCGATCGCCGCCGAGCGGAGGACGCAGACCAACGAGGCGCTGCGGTGCGCGCCCCTGGTCGCAGCGCTGGAGCGGATCACGGAACCCGGTGAGCCGGTGGCGCTCGTCGAGATCGGCGCCTCCGCGGGGCTCTGCCTGGCGCCGGAGCGGTACTCCTACGCCTTCACGGCGAGCGACGGCGAGACGCGGCTCGGGTCGGGCGCGCCTCTGCTGCGGTGCGCGGTGAGCGGAGGCGCGGCGCCGGCACGGCTGCCGGTCGTCGCGTGGCGCCGGGGGCTCGACCTGGCGCCGCTCGACGTCCGCTCGCCCGAGGACGTCGCCTGGTTGGAGGCGCTGCTCCCGCCCGACCGCCCGGAGCGGACCGCGCGGCTCCACTCGGCCGTGGAGACTCTGCAGGACGACCCGCCCACGATCGTCGCGGGTGATGCGGCCGCCGAGCTGCCCGCCCTGCTCGACGCGGTGCCGCCGGGTCTGCGGACGGTCGTCGTCTCGCTCGGGACCCTGGTCTATCTTCCGTGGGCCGCGCGCGAGAGCGTCCTGGCGACGGTCGCCGATCGCGGCGCGAGCCTGGTGACGCTCGAGGCGGAGGCGCTGCTCCCGCACCTCGTCGCCGCGCGCGGAGACCGCACGGCTCCCGAGCCGACCCCGTTCCTGCTCGCCGCCGACGGCGTCCCGCTCGCGAGCGCGGCCGCCCACGGCGGCACCCTCTCCTGGCTGGCCTGAGCCGCGCTCCCGCGCCGGGTGCGGGGTGACCGGAGCCCGGGGAGGTGCCCGGTGCCCGGTGCCCGGTGCCCTCTCCGCCCCGATCCTCCGCCCACTGTTCAGAAGTTGTCGCACTCGGCGTCGAGTGCGACAACTCCTGGACTCTCGCGGAGGAGCGAGCGTCGAAGCCCGAAGCCCGAAGCCCGAAGCCCGAAGCCCGAAGCCCGAAGCCCGAAGCCCAACGCGCAGCGACCAGCGCTCTGAGCTCAGGCGCTCGGCCCGATCGTCCGCCCACTGTTCAAGAGTTGTCGCAGTCGGCGTCGAGTGCGACAACTCCTGGACAGTCGCGAAGGAGAGGGCGTCGAAATGCAGCGCTGAGAGCTCGGAGCTCAGAGTCGCGGCGCTCGACCCGCGCCCACTGTTCAAGAGTTGTCGCAGTCGGCGTCGAGTGCGACGACTCCTGGACTCTCGCGGAGGGGAGGACGGTCGAGCGCAGGACTCAGAGCTCAGAGCCAGAGCTCAGAGCGCCCAGCGCCCAGCGCCCTACAGTCCGTCGACGACGAGCTGCGTCGCGCGCGGGACGTACGAGGTGTTCGTGGTCGGGTCCCAGCCCACGAGCGCGACCGCGTCGCCGCCGACGCGCGCGGTGATGCCCACGAGCGAGAACGGCTTGCCGCCCACGGCTCCGGACACCTTCCAGCCGAGCGTCTCGTCGGCGCCGGTCAGCGTCTGCTCGGTGCGCTCGACGGTCGTCTCGACCGGCACGCCCTGCATCGCGAAGAGCGTCGAGCCGGAGGCGCAGCGCGTGGTCGCGTCGGTGGCGCTCGCGAGGAGCGAGGCGGCCGCGTCGGCGGTGCCGGTGCTCGACACGACGGCGGTCATGGAGCGGTCGGCGCTGGTGCCGTACGAGAGTCCGGCGGCGGGCTGCGCCGTGTCCCAGCCCAGACCGAACGGCGAGAGGCAGCTCGCGTCGGTCGCGGTGAGGCCGGGGTAGATCGAGTCGAGCATCTCCTGGATGCTCGCGTACTCGCCGGGCACGAACTGCACGCCGGTCAGCACGGCGGCCACCTGCTCGCCGGTCTTCTGAGCGGTGTCGGCGGCAGGGGCGGCGGCCGTCGCGGTGGCGGACGGGGCGGCCGACGACGAGGGGAGCGTCGGAGTGAACGGGCGGAGGGTCGATCCGCTCGTCGCGGTCCCCGCGCAGCCCGAGAGGGCGAGCAGCAGCGCGCCTCCGATCAGAGTCGTGCGCAGCAGTGTCCTGGACATCATGTCTCCCCCTTCGCCCGCCGGCGCCGCACCGGGGCGCCTGAGGCTAGCAGAGCCTCGCGTCCCGGAGGCGGCCCGGCGCAGCCTGCAGGACGGAGGCGGCCCGGTGGCACCCGCAGACCGGAGGCGGTCCGGCAGCGCGTGCAGATCGGAGTCGGCCCGGCCCCACCCGCACGACGAAGCCCGGAAACCCGAACCCACGCCTCCGACGGCCGCTCCCGCCGCCTCCGCTCCGCAGCTCAGATCTCGGTGTGCCCGAGCTCGGCTCCCGCGAGCAGGCGGATCTCCGGCTCGGCGATGCCCTCCAGCTCCAGCACAACGACGCGGTTGCGGCCGGCGCGGGTGACCGGCGAGGGGACGATCAGCGTCCGCTGCGGTCCGCGACGCCAGTAGCGCCCGAGGAGGAAGCCGTTCACCCAGACCAGGCCCTTGCCCCAGTGCAGCGTGTCCACGTACAGGTCGGCCTGCTCGTCGAGGTCGAACGAGCCGGAGGCGAGCTGCGGCCCGGCCGAGAACGCCGGCGCTGCGACGGCCAGGTCGGGGAGGCACTCCAGCGCGAGGGCACGCGCCGCCCAGCCGGTCAGCGGGGCGCCGTCGAGCGTCACGCCTCCGATCAGGCCCTTGTGCTCGCCGATGCGCGTGCCGTAGTTCACCCGGCCCTGGTTCTCGACCAGGATCGCGAGCTCGCCGCGTCCGCTCGGCAGAGTCAGCGCCCGCTCGTGGTGGTCGCGCGCCAGCACGCCCACCGGCACGCCGTCCAGCAGCACCCAGGCGCGGTCGCGCACCTCCTCGCCCACCACGAGGCGGGCCGGAGCGGAGGAGCCGTCGAGCGTCGTCGTGAAGAGCACGAAGCCGTCGTCGTGGCCGAGGTCGTCGAAGCTGGCCATCGCGTCGAGGTGCGCGGCCGGTCCGAACGCCTGGCCGAGGCCGAGCAGCGCCGGGCCGGGGACGAGCGGAGCGGTCAGGGCGGGGGCCGGCGGGCGCACCGCGGGCACCTCCTCCGGCACCGGCGCGTAGCGCGCGATGACGTCGCGGAACGCCCAGAACTTCGCGGTCGGGTCGCCGCCCTCGTCGAGCGGGGCGTCGTAGTCGTAGCTCGTCGTGATCGCGGCGTAGCGGCCCTTGTCGTTCGCGCCGCTGGTCAGGCCGAAGTTGGTGCCGCCGTGGAACATGTAGATGTTGACCGAGCCGCCGGCCGCGAGCAGGGTGTCGAGCTCCTGCGCGGAGGCGTCGGCGTCCGTCGTGTGGTGCTGGGTGCCCCAGTCGTCGAACCAGCCGCACCAGAACTCCATGCACATCAGCGGCCCGGTGGGCTGGAACTCGCGCAGCGTCGCGAGGCGCTCCGTGGTCCGCGAGCCGAACGAGCCGGTGAGGTGCAGGCCCGGCAGGCTGCCGTCGGCGAGCATCTGCGGAGTGGGCTGGTCGATGGTGGTCAGCGGCACCGTGATGCCGGAGTCGCGGGTCACCCGCACGAGCTCGGCGAGGTATTCCTTGTCGGAGCCGTACGCGCCGTACTCGTTCTCGATCTGCACGAGGACCACGGGCCCGCCGGCGTCGATCTGGCGCGGGGCCACGATCGAGTACACGCGGCGCAGGTAGTCGCTGACCGCGGCGAGGTAGTTCGGCTCCGAGCGGCGCACGCCCACCTCGGGGTCGCGGAAGAGCCAGGCCGGGAGGGCGCCGTTGTCCCACTCCGCGCAGATGTAGGGGCCGGGGCGCACGATCGCGTGCATGCCCTCGGCGGCGATCAGGTCGAGGAAGCGGCCCAGGTCGAGCCCGGCGTCCTCGCGCCACTCGCCGCGGCGCGGCTCATGCGCGTTCCAGGCGACGTAGGTCTCGATGGTGTTCAGGCCCATCAGGCGGGCCTTGCGGATCCGGTCGGCCCAGAGGTCCGGGTGGATGCGGAAGTAGTGCAGCGCCCCCGACAGGATGCGGTGCGGGCGGCCGTCGAGCTCGAAGTCGACGGTGCCGATGGCGAAGCGGCTCTCGGGAGCGGTGGTCATCTGGATCCCCCTCAGGATCGGTGCCCGGTGTGTCCGAGCGTGAGAACGACGCGGGGCCGACCGGAGCGATCCGGCCGGCCCCGCGTCGAGCAGTGGTGCTACTCCGAGACGGTGAAGCCCTGCGCGTTGCCGTACTGGACGAGCTTGCTCTGCCAGTCGGCGAGGCCCTGGTCGAGGCTGGTGCCGTTGGCGTACGCCTGGCCGACGGTGTCGCCGAAGACGCTGTTCGCGTAGACCTGGTAGGGCAGGTACGACCAGCCGGAGCGGACGTCCTTCGAGGCCTGGGTCAGCACCTCGTTGATCTTCTGGCCGCCGAAGTACTCCGACTCCTGACCGGTGAAGTCCGAGCTGTCGAGGTCGGCCGTGGTCGACGGGAATCCGCCGCTCTGCAGGAAGACGTCGACCGAGGCCTGGTCGCTGTTCAGCCAGCGCAGGAACGCGGCGGCCAGCGCCGGGTTCTCGCTCTGCTTGGTGACGGACTGGCCGCCACCGCCGTTCTCGGCGCTGACGGCGGTGCCGTCGTAGGTCGGGATCGGCGCGACGGCCCAGTCGCCGGAGGCGTCGGGGACGCTGGACTCCAGCACGCCGGGCATCCAGGCGCCGGTCACCAGCGAGGCGATGGAGCCGTCGGCGAGGCCCTTGTACCACTCGTCGCCCCAGGCGGGGGTGTCCGAGAGCAGCTTCTTCTCGACGAGCTGGTTCCAGACGCCGGTCCACTTGGCGGTGCCCTCGTCGGCGAGGTCGATCTTCACGTCCGTGCCGTCGGTGGTGAACGGCTCGCCGCCCGCCTGCCAGATCATGCTGGTCGCGAAGCCGGCGTCGCCGGTGTCGGCGGTGATGTACTTCGACGGGTCGGCGGTGTGGAGCTTCTCGGCCGCGGCCACGTACTCGTCCCAGGTGGCGGGGACGGCGATGCCGTACTGGTCGAAGACGGTCTTGTTGTAGAACAGCGCCATGGGGCCCGAGTCCTGCGGGAGGCCGACGAGCTTGCCGTCGATGTTGACGCTGCCCCAGGTGGAGGCGGAGTACTTGTCCTCGAGGTCGCCCATGCCGTACTGCGACAGGTCGAGGAGCGAGTCCGACAGCGCGAACTGCGGCATGGCGTAGTACTCGATCTGGACGACGTCGGGGGCGCCCGAGCCGGCCTTGATCGCGTTCTCGAGCTTGGTGTACTCGTCCTTGTTGGTGCCGGCGTTGACGAGCTCGACGTCGACCTTCGGGTAGGCCTTCTCGAACGCGGCGACCTGCGCCTCGGCGCTGGGGGTCCAGCTCCAGTACGTGATCTTGCCACCGGCCTCGAGGGCGGAGTCGAGGTCGGCGGCGGAGCCGGCGCTCGTGGTCGTGCCGCCACCGGAGGTGGACGAGCAGGCCGCGAGGGAGCCGGCGGCCAGGGCCGCGACGGCCGCGACCGTCAGGGTCCGCCTGAGGGCGGAACGGGCGATCTTCATGGTGGTGTTTCCCTTCACTTCTTCGTGCTGCGGGTGCTGTGGACGGGGCAGGACGCTCCGGCCGGGGGATGGGTAGGGGGAGGGCTCAGCCCTTGACGCTGCCGGCGCTCAGACCGGACTGCCAGAAGCGCTGGAGTCCGAGGAAGGCGACGACGATGGGGATGATCGTGAGGAGCGAGCCCGTGATCACGAGGTTGTAGATCGGCTGCGCGCTGACGCCGGTGGCCTGCGCGTTCCACTGGTTGAGGCCGACGGTGAGCGGGTACCAGGTGGGGTCGCTCAGCATGATCAGCGGGAGGAAGTAGTTGTTCCAGGTCGCGACGACCGAGAACAGCAGCACGGTCACGATGCCGGGGGCGAGGAGGCGGATGGAGATGGTGAAGAAGGTGCGGAACTCGCCCGCCCCGTCCATCCGCGCCGCTTCGAGCAGCTCGGTGGGCACCGACTCCACCGCGTAGACCCACACCAGGTACAGGCCGAACGGGCTGATCAGCGAGGGGATGATGATCGCCCACGGGGTGTTGGTCAGGCCGAGCTGGCTGAACATGAGGAACGTCGGGACGGCGAGGGCCGTGCCGGGGACCGCGATCGCTCCGAGCACCACGGCGAAGACCGCCTTGCGACCCGTGAAGCGGAACTTCGCGAGGCCGTAGCCGGCGAGCGTGGCCAGGAGCGTCGCTCCTCCGGCGCCGACGACGACGTAGAGCAGGGTGTTGCCGAGCCAGCGGAGGAAGATCCCGTCGCGGTAGCTGAGGGTGTCGGCGATGTTCTGGAAGAAGACGAAGTCGCCGTCGAACCAGAGGCCGAAGCTCGAGAGCAGGCCGGCCTGCGTCTTCGTCGCGTTGATGACCAGCCAGGCCAGCGGCACGAGGCTGTAGAGGATGAAGACCGACATCAGCAGGGTGAAGGCGATCGACTTCTTGGGCTGCACCGAGGAGCCGCGGCGGGCGGCCGGGCGCTTCGGGGCGCGGGCGGGCGTCCGGGGAGCGGTCGCGAGGGCCATCAGTTCTCCTTCCGCGCGCCGCGGAGCTGCACGACGTAGGCGATCACCGCGGTGATCACGCCCATGACGATGGCGACCGTGGCCGACGCGTTGTACTGCTGACCGGCGAAGGACAGGTTGTAGGCGTACATGTTCGGGGTGAAGTAGGTGGTGATGATGTTCGGCGCCAGCGTCCGGAGGATGTTCGGCTCGTTGAACAGCTGGAAGCTGCCGATGATCGAGAAGATCGTGGCGATGACGATCGCGCCGCGCAGGGCGGGAAGCTTGATCGAGCGGATGACGCGCATCGGGCCGGCGCCGTCGATCTCGGCCGCCTCGTAGAGCTCGCCGGGGATCGTCTTCAGCGCGGAGTAGAAGATGAGCATGTTGTAGCCCACGAACTCCCACGTGACGATGTTGCCGATCGAGGCGAGGATCCAATCGCGCGAGAAGGGCTGGACGACGTCGGAGCCGAGCAGGTCGTTGACGTTCGCGGCCAGGCCGAAGTTGTCGCCGTAGATGAAGCCCCACATCAGCACCGCGACGACCGCGGGGACGGCGTAGGGGAGGAAGACCACGATGCGGAAGAAGCCGGTGCCGTGGAGGCGGCCGCTGTCGATCGCGAGCGCCGCGACGAGGGCCAGCACGAGCATCACGGGGACCTGCACGACGAGGAACAGCAGGACGCGGCCGAAGCCCTCCCAGAAGTTCGGGTCGGTGAAGATCGCGGTGTAGTTCGCGAAGCCGACGAAGGAGTTGCCGCCCACCAGCTGCTCGCGGAAGAGGCTGAGGTAGATCGAGTAGACGACCGGGGCGATGAAGACCAGGAGGAAGACGACGAGGAAGGGGGCGACGAACGCCAGGCCCTTCCACTCGCTCTTCGCCCGCGACTTCGGGGCCGCGAGGGGGGACGCCGGAGGGGCGACCTCGCTCAGCGGGACGGGGGGAGACGTCGTCGTCATGGGATTCCGTTCGGGGAGTAGTGCGGGCCCGTCATGTTCACGTCAACATGGCAGAGCGTCACCGTAGCATGTCCACGTCGCCACCCGCGACTGTTCCTGCGTCACGGTTCGGCGCACGATGCACCACGGCTGACGGGCGGCGCGCTATAAAGGGAAGCCCATGTCACTCGAGACCGACCGCCCGTCCCCGTCCACCCGGCCGCGACGCGGCGTCTCGATGGCCGACGTGGCCCGGCGCGCGAACGTCTCGGGCCAGACGGTCTCGCGGGTGTCGAACGGCAAGCAGAACGTCGACGGCGAGACGCGCGAGCGGGTCCTCGAGGCGATGCGGGCCCTCGGCTACCGGCCCAACAGCGCGGCGCGGGCCCTGCGGACGGGCCGCTTCCACAGCATCGGCGTGATCATGTTCACGCTGTCCTCGTTCGGCAACATGCGCACCCTCGACGCCATCGCGATCGCGGCCGCCGACGCGGGCTACTCGATCACCCTCATCCCCGTCTCCCACCCCACCCAGGGCGAGGTGTCGGTCGCGTTCCACCGGCTGAGCGAGGAGGCGGTCGACGGCGTCATCATCATCGTCGAGGCGCACCTGCTCGACGAGGCCGACATCGTCCTCCCGCCGGACCTGCCCGTGGTGGTCGTCGACTCCGCCGGCGGCGAGAAGTACCCGGTGGTCGACACCGACCAGATGTCGGGCGCCCGCCAGGCCGTCGAGCACCTGCTCGGACTCGGACACCGCACCGTGCACCACATCGCCGGCCCGGACCGCTCCTACTCCGCCGAGCGCCGCCACGAGGCGTGGGAGTCGACCCTGATCGAGCGCGGCGCCCCGGTGCCGGAGGTGCTGGTCGGCGACTGGTCCACCGACTCCGGCTACCGCCTCGGCAAGCGGCTCGCCGCCGATCCGGAGGTCACCGCGATCTTCGCCGCCAACGACCAGATGGCGCTCGGCGTGCTGCGCGCCCTGCACGAGGCCGGACGCGCCGTGCCCGGCGAGGTGAGCGTCGCGGGCTTCGACGACATGCAGGAGTCGGCGAGCTTCTGGCCGCCTCTCACGACGGTGCGCCAGTTCTTCGGGGACACGGGCCGCCGCTCGGTCGACATCCTCCTGCGCGAGCTCGAGTCCAAGGCGTGGGTGCTCTGGCAGCCCGTCGAGGACTACTACAACATGCAGCAGCCCAAGCCCAAGGGCGAGAACCTCAACTG
>NZ_PSWK01000047.1:0-13455 GCF_002932735.1 Rathayibacter sp. AY1B7 | reverse complement strand
GGCCCCAGCGCCAGCCGGACGCCTTCAGGATCTCGGCGGTGCCGTCCCCGCGGCTGGTGCCCTCGATGATCGTTCCGGCCTCGGGGGTGTGGGTGATGGTGAGCATGTCGGTTCTCCTTCTCGGGTCGATGATCAGTCGTTGGCGAGGTAGTCGGCGGGCGTCTCGCTGCGGTCGTGCAGCGAGTAGGCGGCGGGGTACAGGTCGAGCGCTCGGGCGACCGCGACCGGCACGACGACATAGGCACCGGAAGCCATGTAGCCGATGCGATCCGCGGGCAGCGGCTCGACGGGCTCAAAGTGCTGCAACGTCACCCCGGCCACCGCGCGGCCACCGCTGCGGGTGACCAGGCGCACGGCGGGCGTCTGCTCGGTCACCGGGTCGTTGCCACCGGCGCCGACGATGACCACCTGACGCGCGGTCCGGCTGATGCCCTCCGCCCCGGGGCCGTGGTACTCGCTCTTGATGACCTCGGTACGGGTGCCGCGCTGCTGGCTCATGGTGTGTCTCCCTCTGGCTGATCGTTTTTCTTTGCCTCTCCGGCGGGGAAGACCGTTTGAGTGGAGGCGGCGGAGTGACGCCGATCACGGGCGAAATAAGCCCGCAGGGCGCGTCTGGGATCGGTGGCACGCAGCCGCTGGAGCGAAATAGGTTGAAACCGCGGAGAGGTAAAGAAAACGCAGGGGAATGGGCCGCGCAGCGGCCTCCCTCCCCCGGCATCGCCGGTGCCGCATCTAGCGGCCCCCGGAACGGGTAGCGGAAGAACGATCAGCAGCGCCCTACAGTGGGCGCATGCCTCCGCGACGCGCCCTCCGTCGCACGGATCGACGCCGGTTCTCGGGCCTGGTCTCACTCTCGGCCGTTGTGGCACTGCTCTCGGGATGCGTCGGTGACGTCCCCGGCCCTTCACCGACCTCGTCAGTCGTCTCCGCAGCGCGAGTGGATACCCGTCCGCTGTTCGATGAGGCGATGGCAGTGAGCATCACGCCGGGTGTGCGCGAGGTGGCGCGCGCGACAGAGGACTGGTGCTTCTCAGAGGGAGGAGGGAACCAGCTCTTCGGATCGGCGTCTGAGCTCTCGACCGTCTGTCTCTTCGGCGGCGGAATCGTGTTCGCTCTGAACGACACCGACCAGCAGGCGGCAGCCGCTGCCGTGGATGAGTTCCTCGCCACCAACGACATGTTCGGCCCGGGAGGAACGGTCGTTGACTCCCTCGTCGGGGTCGACCTAATGCAGGGCGGCGAACTCACCGGCGGCGGCGGGCGCAACCTCCCCGGGGGAGGTGCTCAGGGAGCGGCGACCGTGCGTTGGACACTCGTAGCCGCCTCCCGCTTCCAGGTCAGCGGCCTCCCGTTGTCTGAGGGGTTTAATCGCCAGTCCTACGAGGGAACGATCACGGAGTCGACTCCCGCAGAAGTGAGCGCGACGGGTGCCTCGTTCGTCCTGACCGTCCACATCTCCTGGCGGTACTTCTCGGGCAAGCGTGCCTAGCCTCCCTCCCCCGATTTCGCCGGTACCGCATCTAGCGACCCCCGGAACGGGTAGAGGAAGAGCGCAAGCTGCTGACGGGCGCCGCCGGCAGTGGGTCTAACGGCTTCGGTCGCCGCGGTCCGGCGCCTGCGTCGGCGTCGTGGTGGGGAAGCTGCGGGTGACGGTCGCTCGTGCTTGTGCGAGGGCCGTGTCGATTAGAGGTTCTCCGAACGCGGTACGCGACTTATCGACGTCGAGCGTGCGCGGCTGCCCTTCGGCGGAGGTGCTGTAGCGCCGGTAGCGCATAACGGTCAGTCCGGTGTCGGCCAGCTGCTCGGCGGCGACCTCGGGGAGGGAGCGGCCGCCGGGGCCGGCGTAGACGCCGCGGGCGTACTCGCTGGGCACCCATCGGCCACCGAGCTCGTCGGCGCCGTCGAGGGCGCGTTCATAGGACTGCTGCCAGCGGCCGGCGATGCGCGACTCCGACAGCTCGAACGGGACCTCCACGTCGATGACCTCGACGCTGTAGCCGACGGACCCGAGTCGCTGCCCCAGCTCGACGGCCTTCTCAGGCGAGGAGAGCACGGTGTCGATCACGACGTTCAGCCCGTCCCGCACCGCTTCGTTGCGGACGCGGATCGCGAGCTGCGAGGACTCCTCGTGCACGAGGGAGGCCAGCTCGAGCGGGAAGAACCGCTCCCCCGCCGCCTCAGCGGCGCGGACCTCGGGCGGCATGATCGCGCGGTCGTAGCTGCCGTCCTTGATCGCCTCGGTGAGCAGGGCGCGCTTGAACTCGTCCGCGTCCACGGTGAGCCACACGCCGCGGTCGGCGCCGAGCACGTCCGCGAGCACGGTCGACTTCCCGGCCCCGGGCGGGCCAGCGAGGATGATCGCCTTTCGCTCCGCGCGGACGTCGGGGAACTCGTCGCGGTAGGCGGCGACCAGGCGGTCGTGCAACTGCCGCCGCGCGGCGCGCGGCCGATCCACGCCGTCAGGTTCGCGGACGAACCAGTCGCGGTTATTGACCGTCGCCCGATCGCTGGCAGGGCTCAGCGGGCCACCGGCCCGAGCCCACTCGCGCACCGTCTCGCAGTGCGCGGCGATCGCTGACGAGTCCTCGCCCGTCACCGACCTTGCTCGCTGTAGCGGGTCAGGATCTCGTCGTACATCTCCGCGTCGATCAGGTGCTCGCTGAACGCGCGCCCGACGTCCTCGAACTCCCCCGCATCCGCGGTCGTCCAGTCGAAGCCGTCGCTGGGCGAGCCGGGTCGATAGGACCAGCGGCCGAGCTCATCGATGGTCTGCTCGCGCGTGAGCTCGCCGGCGTCGTAGCGCTGGGCGATTTCGTAGGTGGTGGCGCCGGAGAAGCCGGGGCGCACGTCCGGCACGGCGGCCGCCGACTTCAAGGCACTGTTCACGGAGGGCTGAGAGATACCGATCAGATGCGCGAGCTGCCTCTGCGTGGTGTCCTGCGCGGCACGGCGCAGCTCCCGCAGGTACGACACTCTCGTCACGACCTGACGGCTGCGCAGCCGGCGAACGGTGTCCCCATCGGGCCTCTGAGCGATCGACATAGCAACCACCTCCTATAGATCATTCTATCGAAGGACCGTCACGGTCAGTGAAAATACCCGAGCGGAGGGCGTGCTCAAGGATGGCGGCCGTGGACGTCTCCCCCAAGTCTGTTACTTACAGACCAACAGACTTCCGAATCTCGGCCTCCGACCCGCCCGCGATCTGATCGCTTCTCTCGAGAAGAAGATCGATCGCTACTCGGATGAGGGTGTTTTCCGTGATTCGCTCGGTCCCGGCGGGCCTGGTTCGCGTGAGTCGACGCGCGTGCGCAGTCAGCGCGGTGTACTGATCGTCTCGGATCTTCGCTTCTTTCCTGGCGAAGGACCGGTAGCCGGCTCCCTCAGCCGGGTCCTGTCGAGTTGCAGAGGCGTCGTCTTCCACTCCCGGCGACTTCGACGGCCGAAGAGGCTTCACCACCTCTGGGGATGCTTCGGGGGGAGTGAGAGACAGATCCGCCTGAGACGGCGTAGACAGCATTGCGCTGAGGTCCTGGCGGGCCATTAGGAGCTCCTCGTGGTCGAGTGCGCCCAAATGGAGGTGAGCTCCAGGGCGACTGCGTTGTAGTCGTAGATCGCATTGGCGGTTTGCCTGGTGTCGGGGTACTGGGTCACAACGTCTCCGGTGAGCGGCGAATCGCTGATCGATTTGTACTGTCGGATGTGCTGCTTGAAGCGAGGGAGCTTGAGGCTTACATCCACAAGATTGACCCAGTCTTCGAGGAGGTTCGGTACACGCATGTCCACCTTGCCGAGCAGGACTCGGTACGGAACATCTCGCGGCTCGATGAGCTTGCTGATCGTGTTGCGCGTCGGATCGACAGCAAGCGCTTCCGGAACCATCGGCACGATCGCGAAGTCGGAGACATCGAGAACGGCACCGAGGATCGCCGTATCGGTCAGGTTTCCTGGTGTATCTACGAAGACCACGTCGTACGGCAGCTCCCGCAGGCGTGTGAGCGTGTTGGGGTCGGTGTTCTCCGCGAAGTCGAAGGGCAGCCGCTCCCCCGCCCGAGCCGCCCACATGGTGGTCGACTGTTGGGGGTCGACGTCGACCACGAGCACTCGCGCGTTCTTGGCGGCGACGGCCGCAAGGTTCATCAGACTCGTCGTCTTCCCGACCCCGCCCTTCTGATTTGCCAGGGACACAATGCGCATGAATGTTCCTCTCACTTCCGTAATTACAGACTACCAAAGTTCGGCTTCAAATCACCAACTCCGGAAGTCTGTAACTTACGAAGTACGTGGTCGACCGCTACCCCGACGACCCAAGTTGCACCTGGTCGCCCTCCGAGCAGGGCTGACACATCGACGGATGCTCACGCAGCAGGTCTCCTCTGACGCTTGAGCTGATTCGTTCCACCAGGCCCAGGTGGCACGCGGAACTCCCCCCTGCCGCTACCAGCAGCTTCGGCCGACAGGTAAGCATGGCCCTACAGAACTACAAAGTCTGTAAGTCTGTAGCCACGGCCTCTTCCGTCTCCGCTGGCGCCATTGGGCTCCCCCTTGCAAAGTGACTTACAGAGTTTGTGATTCTGAAACTTACAGACAAAGGCGCTGCAGCGTGGAAACAAAGTTACAGACTTTGTAATTCTGAACCTTCCGAACTTCGGACTTACACCGCAATCTGGTTTAGGTTTCCACGCGCCGGCAGCTGCGGTCAGTGCGCGAACGCCGTCGCCAGTTCGCCCCAGTGGGTTGTGAAGCGTGGGGAGCGCGCGCCACGCTTCATCGCCCAGACGGGTCCCTTGCGGATCCCGGGCCGGCCGTGCAGCTTCGGGTCGAACAGTCGCTCGCAGGAGACGTAGAAGCTGTTGACGTCTACCAGGTCGATGCGCTGCTCAGAGTGCACGGTGGAGGTGGTGCAGGCAGACGGTCACGACGCCCCACACCTGGAGGTCGCTGAGCTCGGGGACGAGGATCGGCGGGTACTCGGAGTTCTCAGCTCGCAGGATCACGCCGCCGGGGGAGAGTTCGAGGCGCTTGACGGTGAGTTCGCCGTCGAGGATCGCGACGACGACGTTGCCGTGCTTGGGGGAGAGGGAGCGGTCGACCACCAGTTCGTCGCCGTCGCTGATGCCGGCGCCGATCATGCTCTCCCCGGACACGCGGACGATGAAGGTGGAGGTCTTGTCGCGGATCAGGTGGTCATTGAGGTCGAGGGAGCCGTCGAAGTAGTCCTGCGCGGGGGAGGGGAACCCGGCCGCTACCGCATCGCCGACGACGAGGAACGCGATCGCCACGGCGTCCAGAGCCGGAGTCGAGATCCGCTCCACGATCGTCACAGTCATCTCGGTACCTCCCAACCCGTTCGAACATATGTTCGATGGAAGTCGAGTGTAGGTCGGAGGGTCCGACAGCGCTCGTGTGCGCCAGTCGTTCGCACGTTCGGCGGAGCCGTCTCGGGCGCGTCGAGCTCGTCGGGGATCCGCGTCGACCTCGAGGGTCAGCGTCGGGGGCTAGGCAGCGGTGGAGGACCACCAGAGCGATCCGGGGGCGAGCATGCCGGTGCGTCCCCAGTGCAGCGCTTCTCGGTGATCGCCGCGGCCGGCGGCGTCGCGGGGGTAGAGCGGCCAGACGCGCTCACCGGGAGTGGTGTCCTCGAACAGGGGTCGGCTCGTGACGTGTCGGCGTCGAGGGCGTTGCCGGGGGGAGGAGGAGCGGTGGGTCAGCTCGGCTTGCCACCAGGCCCAGACCTCGCGCTCGACGTCGTAGCGGTGGGCTCGATCTGCGAGGGCTCCGTCGACACCGAGAGTTCGAGCTGCGGCAGTGCGGAGGTCACGCTTGGCGCGGGTCCACCCCGTCGTGTGCCTAATGACCAGCCGGTGTCTGCGCAGGCGGGAGAGTGCGGTGGCAGCGGTGCGGGTGGTGACTCCGAGCAACGTGGCGGCGGCGCCGAGGGCGAGGGTCCCTTCGCGGCGCAGCAGAGCGTAGGCCTTTCCTGCTAGGTGTCCCAGGCCGGCGCGGGTGAAGAGGTCGTGCCGGGTGTCGGTGAGGTCGGCTTCGAGCATGGTGAGGAGCATGGTTCGTTCGGTGAAGATCGGCCCGGGGGGGCGGGGGTTATTAGTGGTTGTGGCCGGACCTTGCAGGAAACCTGTGGAAAGGTGCTCGGACAGTCGCCATTCGCTGGCGTTCGAGCCGTCCGCGCGGACGGCGAGCTGCACGTAGCCGTCCTCGCGCAGCGTCCGCAGGGCGCTGGCCGCGGTGGTGCGGCCCAGGCCCGCGAGGAGGGCGAGGTCGCGGATGGACGCGGCGACGGTGCGCTTGCCGGTGTGCAGGGTGAGGTAGGCCAGGGCGGTGAGGATCGTCTTCTCCGACGTCGCCCGCTCGCTCCTGCCCCACCGGCCCGGGCTCACCCGGAACCGCTCGAGGAGGGCGCTGACTGAGCCGACGATGCTCTCCAGCTCCACCAGGTCGCGCGGCTCGCGCTCGGACGGGAGAACGGCGTGCAGGGCCGCGTACTGGAGTGCCTTCTGCCACTGCCGCGTCAGGCGCTCGGCCGCTTCGTCGCGCGAGCGCGGGCGGCGGTGGCCGCGGCCGGTGTTCTTGGTCCGGAAGTGCTCCATCCCGGGAGCGGTCCGAGCGGCGTGCTCGACGTCAGTCAAGGACCAGCCGGCGTGCGCCGCGGAAAGCAGACACATGAACGCCGTCCACGACGGGTTCGCACCTCCGCCCGCGGCCGCCATATGCCCGGCGCCGGCAGCGCTGAGCTGGCGGTGCGCCCGATGCGTGGTGGTCGGGGCGGCCGGGGGAGCAGCGTCGATGGCGCGTGGCGGGCGGGAGGCTTGCAGCGCAGCGGTCACGGCCTCGATGGCGGCCGCGGTGACGGTCGCGTCCAGCAGCTCCTCTGCGCGGCCGCGGAGAACGCTCGAGAAGCTGCCGTCGCGGTGCGGGGACAGGGGAGGTCGAGCGGCGCCGGTGCGGGGGTTGCAGAGCATCCCGTGATCCAGCGTGCGGAAGTTCGCGCGAGCGGCAATCGCCAGCCGAGCCACCAGCTCGGCCGGAGCACCCTCGGCGAGTGCGATCCACAGGTGCCGGCCGCCAGTCCCGGAGGACTGGCACACGAGATGAGCGACCTGGTGCGCGTCCAGAACGGCGGAGAGAGCGTCGCAGTCGTCCGCGGCCTGCTCCATGAGGTCCGCGTCGACGCCGTGGGAGTCCTTGCCGTCGAAGTCGAAGCAGAGCAGCCGGAACGCTCCCGCGTCGTCCGCAAGGTAGACGGCCCAGGGAGTGCTCGGGGCGACTGGAGAGATCAGGAACGCCGTGGGATACGCGTTCTCGTCCAAGCGCCCGTAGGCGTCGCGGCGCATCGTCCGGACAGTGCCGCGCGGGCTCAGCCGACGCGTCAGGGACCATGCGTCGCCGCCGAGCGTCGACGAGCTGCTACGGCGCGCCGAAAGATCCATCATTGAATCTCTCAGCCCGTCGTGTAATCTTTCGGGCATAGAGAAGCCTCCCGTGAGGGTGGTGACTTGATTAGCTCGGACCCGTTGCTTTGGTCGGTGTCGGGGTACGAGCTACGAAACTTGGTGAGGCCCGCTTCGGCGGGCCTCCTTCGTTTAAGCGGCGGAGATGTGCGCCTCCTGGTCGATATCGAACGTCGGTGCCAGCACGGGCAGGCGCCCGGTGGAGTCGCGGAGCTGATCTGCCAGAAGCTCGAAGTACAGCGAGCGGGAGACGCCTGAGGCCTTGGCGGCGCCGTCGACGTCGTCCTTCAGCACGTGAGGCATCTGAAACTCGACGGGCACGGTGACGGCGCCGTTGCGCGCGCGTCGCTTCTGCTTGATCGGAGCCATGCGTCCAGAGTGGTGATCTAACCCCGGGATTGTGCGCGCCACGCCGCGCGTAGGGCGGATCAATCCCGGGATTAAGCGCGATTGCTGCCGAGGGACAGGGGCGTCAGCCCAGGTCACGCCGTGACGGCCCCCACCCGCCGAGGCATGAGACTCCCGTCGAACAACCATGTCGGCACCCTACCAAAATAGGCGCCACTCTCGTACCGATTCAGGTACACCGTCCATAGGGTCAGCCAGGACTCTGCAGCCACTCGCGAACCGAGGCGTCGAATGCGTCCGGCGCGATGTTGTACTCCCAGGCATGCGCAGCGGGCGGGAGCAGGGCTAGCGCGCTCCGTTCGACGTTCACGCTCACGAAAGCCCGTGACAACGAGGCAGGCACCTCCCGATCTCCGTCTGAGTGGATGAGGAGGGTCGGAACGGTGAGTCTTGGTCCTCGGGTCCAGTCCAGGGCATCGAAATCGATGGGCCCGGGAAGTCCTACGAGGGTGCTGAGGGGGCGAGTGGAGAGCGCGAACGTCCCAAGCGCACCCACCACCGATGGCAGATGAGCGCGGCGCGCTCCAGCCCGAATGACCTGCCGCCAGTCGGTGGCGGGCGCGATGAGGACGAGGGCTGTGATGAGTTGGCGGTGTTGAGACCGCTCGGTGAGTTGAAGTGCGATGCCGCCACCGAGGGACCAGCCGAACAGAACGATGCTGTGCGCTCCATGCTCCACGGCGTAGCTGATCGCAGCATCGACGTCATCCCATTCGGTTTGACCGAGAGTCGACGCCCTGTTCTTCGTTGGTGGCCCATCTCCGTCACCTCGGAACGAAGGAACGAGCGACGTGTAGCCGAGCTTGCGTGCTGCCGGGACTGAGCGCAGCGCGGTGATGCGAGTGGTGCGGATGCCGTGCACGTGGATCGCCCAGGTTTTTTCGCCCTCGCCGCCGGTCGACGGGAAGAGCCACGCCGGACATGGGCCTGTTGGCGCGTCGACGTGGATCTCGCGCACGCGCGGGTCGATGTCCTCAGGACGCGCGAAGACGTGCCCGGTCCATCGGCCTTCGTGAGCGGTAGAGAGATCGCCGCCGGTGACTTGAAGAACCTCGCGGCGAACGGTCCGCTCGATCGCGTCGTGATACAGGATCCGGCCGACGAGCGCGTGGCCCCGATCGGAGTCGAACCAGAAGCCGTACTCGCCGTCGTGAAGGGTTTCGGGCGTGGCGTGGAGGGTGAGGCTGTCCGAGGTCGCCGAGAGGACCTGCACCGTCCTCTTGCGCCCGGGCATCACGACTCGCCGCCCCAGGACGACACCGACGCCTGCCAGCAGGGAGAGGGCAGTCACAGCGGCTCCCGCTACTCCTGCGACAGCTCTCACGCCGACTTGCCGGGCGCTCATCGAGTCCAAGCTCTTGTGGTCGCGGGGGAGGGGAGCTGTTCCATCACGATGGCCTCCGCCGCTGCGACGTGACGAGCGTCGGCTGGTGTCAGACGGCCGCGGTGAGCGTTCTCGAAGTCGCGAAGCGCGATGACCAGGTCGTACACGACCGCGATCGATGATTCGTCTCGAGCGCGACTTGACCCGTTCGTAGCCGGCATCACCGCGAGTCTGCCGGCGAGGCGGCGAAGTCGCCGTGCATGCCGACTGAGTCGCGCCTCGCGCATGGCCTTCTGCAGAGTGAATGAGGCGATTCCGGTGACGATGAGGATCACGCCGCAGTAAAACAGGAAGTCGAACGCGTTCCGCAGGAGGACGCGGAAACCGAGGTCGGTGACCTCGAAGTGGTCGAGGGACAAGACGATGATCTCGTCGATGCAGGCGAGGATGACGAGGCTGCTGCCTGCGACGAAGAAGCCGTAGGAGCGCGCTTTTCTGCGACGGAGACCAAGCAGGAGCATCGTCGAGATGGCGAGGATCGCCGTCATGTAGATACTGGCGTAAAGCCAGGTACCTGTCTGGGAGATGTGCTCGGTGATGAAAGTTTTCGAGGTGGGTTCCTTGTCGGTGATGAACAGGAACGGCACGACGAAGGACACGAGCATGGCGGCAAGGATGAGCTTCCTCGTCCAGAATCGCGGGGTGCTGCGGGACTGAAGGAGGGCTGCTCTCATGACCAACCAGAACGCGGTGGTCGCCAGGACGTTCTGGGCGAGGTTGATGTAGTTCTCGCCACCGAGAAACCGGTCCAATCCGGGGTGGACTCGGGTGAGGAGCGCGAGGGAGCCGACTCCGCTCGCGAGCCAGGACAACCGGCTCGAGGGCTGGGAGACAGCAGCGGGGATCCGGGCGACGAAGACGACGGCGAGGACCACAAGAGCGATCAGGGCTAGAGCCTGCATCTACCCGAAGACCTCCTCGTCCTCCCGGAAACGAGGACGCAGGAGTGAGCGGGAAAGAAGATGGGCGAGGTGCTCTGCTTCGCCTTCGAGGATGCGCCGGTCCCCATCAACGTTCTCGAGGTCCTCCAAGCCGCCTGCTTCTAGGAGCCGGCCGCGCACGACTCCGTTCGTCCCCCGGTAGGAGGCGACGGAAGAGTCGTCCCCAAGGACGTTGCAGCCGGGGTGGCGGAGGGCGATATGAGCGAGTTCGTGCAGGATGCAGTGCATCTGGTAGAGCTGGGTATCGGTCGAGCGGTAGAGAATCTGGGCCTCGTCGGGAAAATCGACCCAGAGAGCTGTGACCGTCTGCCAGTCATCGTCGTCGATGGCATCGACGTGGATCGGTTTGCCGTGCAGGTCAGAGACATGCTTGAGGAGGGCATCCAAGGTCTGATCGTCCTGGAACCGGTTCTCCTCGAACGTCTGCGTCGTGCGTGCGGCGACGTCGGCGTGTTCGAACCACAGGGCTTCGTTGCTCTGGGTGGTGCTCATTCGGTAGTGCCCTCCTTCGGAGTTCGCTCGATCGACAGAATCGCCTTGGTCACGGCGGCGAGCTGCTTCGCGTTCATGCCCCCCAGCGCTCGAGCACTGATGGAGGTGGCTCCGGTAGCCAATAGCGCCCGGTGGAAGCGGATCTCCGCTTCGATGAGCTCGCTGGCTTCGTCTTCACGCCTTGCAGTCAGGTACTCGTAGCTGACGCCGAAGAACTCGCTGAGACCGACGAGCAGATCGACCGGCAGCCGCGTGGAGCCCTCCAGCTCAAGCAGCTCATCCCAGTCCTTCGGCTCGAAGCTGATGTCACGACCGCGGATGGACTGAACGAGGGTGTCGAGAGTGAAGATCTGAGCATCCGCACTCGTCGGCCCTTCGGCGAGGAATCGGAGTCGTCGAGCGAACTCCCTGCCGTCGATGCGCTCAGCAGTGAGCTCTCCGCCACCGTCTTCGGGGTTCGGAGAAGACGCGAGCTGCAGCACTTCGTACGGTTCGACCCCGAAGGCTCCAGCGAGCTTCTCGATGTCGTTGGTGGTGAACGGCGCTTCGCCGCGCAGACGGATGTAGAAGTAGTTCGCCGAGATGCCTGCAGCACGGATGAGTTCGGTGTTGGTCAGCCGTGCACGATCGCGGAGCGTCTCGACCGCGCGGACCACGCGTCGCGAAAAGTCGGTCGGTCCCGGCGCCGGTCGTCTAGCCACCCCTGGAATGTACCAAAGATGATATAAGCCCATTTCGGTAACCGAATCGGGTTGCAATAGCTACCGAAATCGGTAGTTTTATCGTGTGCCTGCTTCTTCGTCTCGGTACTCAACCGTCCTGTTCGCCCTCGTCGCCTCCCTCCTCGTGAGCGGCTGCTCGTCGACCTCGCCGAGTGAGGCGTCTCATGAGAACGAGCTACCGACGACCGCCTCACCACTCCCCAGCATCCGACTCTTATCGCCGACGCCGACTCCCGAGGATGTACAGCCGGTCGATGCGGAGCCGTCCCCAGAATTGTCTCCGGTGAGCAGAGCCGTCGCGATTGCGACGGAAGCGGCGGTGGCGTTCTGCCGTCCAACGGTCGGTTACGACACCTGGATCAGCGAGCTCTACCCGTTTTTGAGCCAGCGGGCAGCAGTAGCCTACGAGACGGTCGACCCGGCAAACGTGCCCTGCACGAGCCTCGCGGGCGCTGCGACCGTCCGCGACGGTGACGGCGCGTTCACGATGCGCATCCTCGTCCCCACCGACGCGGGGGAGTACTCCGTGTACGTCCACCGCACCACGGAGAGCACTCCCTGGGCCGTCGAGCAGATCACCCCTCTCACCTCGGAGTAACGGGATGCAGAAGGGGGGACTGGGGGTGCTTGCAGCGGTCATGGTGCCCGTCGTGGCGGTCGCGATGCTGTTGTGGGTGCTGTTCTTCGGCGGCTCCGCTGCCGCGGCGTGCCTGCCGGGCGGGGGACCGGTCAGCGTGTCCGCTGTCCCTGCGGACGCGAAGGTCGGGGCCTACGGGCACGACCAGCTCGTGAATGCAGCACTGATCGTGAACGCAGGAGCGGCGAAGGGGCTCGGCGCGGACGGGCAGACACTGGGCGTGCAGACGGCGATCGGGGAGTCATCCCTGGTGAACATCGGCTACGGGGACGGTGCGATCAACCCGGACGGGTCAGTTGCCGACTCGATCGGACTGTTCCAGCAGCAGTCGAGCTGGGGCACCGTTGAGCAGCGAATGGACCCGACGACCTCGGCGGGCTTCTTCTACGACCGCCTCGTCGCGGTCGAGGGTTGGCAGTCGATGGAGCCCTCGATCGCGATCAACAAGGTCCAGCGCAACGCCGACCCGAACCACTACAAGAAGTACCGCGCTGACGCCGTGGGGATCATGACCTACCTCAACGGCCTCGGCAGCAGCACGACCGCACCTGCGACGACCGCTGCACCGGTCGGTGTTTCGTCTACGCCGGCCAGCACCGCACCTGCGACGGCTGCGCCGATCGGTGGATGCGTCGCCGTATCTGGCGACGCGCAGGCCCTCGCAGCCGGCCTCGTGACGGCGATGGAAGAGGGGCGCCTGCGACTGCTCGAGGACCGGTATGCGCAGCAGATCCGCGACATGGCCGCCGGAACCGCGAAGGAGAACTGCGGCATCGACGTGCGGATCCTCCAGATCATCACCATCGCGCTAAACACGTTCGGAAAGGTGGGCGTCTCCGACCTCAACCGCCAGTGCACCGGATCCCTCCTGGGCGCCGGCACCGGCTCTTCTCACTGGATGAACGGCGGCGGGAACGCGGTCGATTTCTTCTCCTTCGACGGCACGGCCACGACCGGCTGCGACGCGAACGCGCTCACGCTCCTCACCGTCCTGGACCCACAGGTTCCGGCGGGCTCGCGTGCCGGGCAGATCCAGTGCCGCTCGACCAGCTACCAGCACATCACCCAGTTCACAGACACCCCGAACCACCTGCACTTTGACGTCGCCTACGCCGACGGCCCCCTCACCACCGGATAGCCGGACCTTTTCGGCGCCCCAACCGGCGGCGCCGAACACCCCGCACCACCACCACACGAAACGGAGCACACCATGTCTGTACTCGCCCTCACCTCCGACCTGATCACAGCCGCCGGCAGCTTCGGGGCCGTCGTCCCCGACCCGGGCCCCGGGGGCATGCCGCCCGGATTCGAGGCCTTCACCACCGTCATGGGCTGGGCCAAGTGGGTCGGCCTCGGCGTCGCCGTCGTCGGCCTGATCATCCTCGGCGTCACCATGACCGTCTCC
>NZ_PSWK01000046.1:0-15434 GCF_002932735.1 Rathayibacter sp. AY1B7 | reverse complement strand
GTCTGGGCCAGCCGCGGCTGACGCCCCTCCGCCACGACGCCCCCCGGTCCGGGGACCAGGGGGCGTCGTGGCGGAGGGGCGTCAGCCGCGGCTGGCCCAGACCGCGCGGCGGCTGTCGTACTCGACGAGGTTGCCGTCGTCCTGCATGACGAGCTTGTAGGGGCCGACCGACGCGGCGGGCGGGACGACCGACCATCCGCTCGTCGTCTCGGTGCCCACGGCGATCTGGCCGCTGGTGTCGAGGGCGAAGAAGCCGCCTGCGCGGGTGGTCTTCGACGCCCAGATCGGGCCGTTCTTGCCGTAGACGACGAAGTTGCCGTCCGCCTGCATCACCGCTCGGTAGACGCCGTTCGCGGAGCGGAGGAAGCTGCCCGCCTCGAGCGAGTTCGCCGCGTAGAGCGTCGTCGAGGGGAAGGCGGCCTGGCTGGTCCAGATCACGTCGTCGGACGGGTTCACGATGATCAGCGAGCCGGCGTTGTTGATGCCCAGGCGGAGGTCCTTGCCGCGCGTGCCCGAGAACCACTTGACGGAGCCGTCGGAGCCGTAGATGACGGCGTTGCCGTCCTTCTGCATGGTGATGCGGTTGCCGGAGCCGCCGGTGCCGGTGCCCCAGACGGCGCCCTGGGGGCCGTAGCCGACGAAGTTGCCGTCGTTCTGCATGACGGCGATGAAGCGGCCGTCGGCGGAGGTGAGCTGGTGGACGGGGCGGAGGGTCTGCTCCGTGAACAGCGTGTCGGTCACCGGCTCGGCGATGACGCGGCGGACGCTGCTCGCCCAGGCGGGCGAGCCGTTCTCGCGGTAGACGACGAGGTTGCCGTCGGGCTGCATGATCACCGAGGCTCCCGCCTCGTTGATCGTGTTCGTGCTCCACACGGGGCCGCCCTTGGCGGAGTAGACGACCATGTTGCCGTCGGTCTGCATGACCAGGTGGTCGCCGCGGCCCTGGGTGTTCGTGGCGAAGGTGGGGCGGCCCTGCGGGTCGTAGACCACGGCGTTGCCGTCGGTCTGCATCCGGAACGAGTAGCCGTTCGTGCCCGAGACGATCCGCTGTCCGGCGGCCAGCTCCTCGCCGCCGACGAGGGCGTTGTAGTAGCTGACGGCCGCGCGGGCGGTCTGCTGGGCGGCCTCGGGCGACTCGCTCGCGGGGGCGAGGCCGGTCGGCGCCTCCTCGGAGGAGGAGAGGGGCTTCTGCGGGTTCTCCGCGGCGAGGGCCGGGGTCGCGCCGAAGAGCAGGGCACCGGTCGCGACGAGCGCGATCAGCCCGGAGGCGAGGGGGCGGGGGGAGGGGGAACGCGTCATCGCAGGACTTTCTCGAGTGGCCGGCGGGGGCCGGAAGAGGGGGTACTCGATGCTCGCACGGCGGACGCACGACTGCGACCGGAACGGGGGCCCTCCGTCTGGGGGACGCGCGGGAGCTGAGGTCCTCCGCGGGTCAGAGCGCCGGGAGAGGCCGCCTGAGAGCGTCCAGCCGCTTCCGCCAGGCGTCCAGGCGGCCCGGCTCCGCGGCGAGCGCCGGTCCGTCCGCCCAGGCGGTCGCCAGCCGCAGACCGTGCAGGGCGTTGGCCGTCCAGACCTCACGGCCCTCGAGCGACTCCGGCTCGGCGGGGGCCTCGATCACGTCCACGCCGAGCGCGCCGGCGAGCACCGAGACGGTGCGAGCCGTCACGCTGCGCACGCGCGTACTCGTCGCCGGAGGGACGACCAGCGCATCGCCCAGCCACCACAGGATCGCGCTGCTCGCTCCGTCGATGACGGCGCCGTCGGCGTCGAGCAGCACGGCCTCGTCCGCTCCCGCGGCGTGCGCGCGCGTCCGCAGGAGGGCGAGACGTGCGATGTCCGGCCCCTTCCAGGACGGCGTCCGGCGCGGATCCACGGGGCTCGTCCACAGCACCACGGCGCGGGTCGTCGGCGGGGCGGATCGCAGCCGGAGCCGCAGGGCGCCTCCCGAGAGCTCGACGCGGGGGAAGGAGCGGCCCTCGCGGGGCAGGGCGGCGATCGCGGCGTGGAGGAACGGCTCGACGTCCGGGTGCCCGCCCGCCGAAGCGACGGAGGCGGCGAACCGCTCGCGGTGCAGGTCGAGCCCGCGGACGCGTCCCTCGTCCACCAGCCAGGAGTCGGCCGCGTCCAGGGAGGTGCCGGGCGGCTCGGGAACGCTCGTCAGGGCCCGCCCGTCCCACTCCCGAACCTGCTCGCCGTCCACGACCGCCTACGCTAGCCCAGTGGTCTCGGAGGATCGGCACGTCCGCTCGATCGAGCTGCCCTGGGTCGATCCGGAGCTCGCGCACCACGCCCTGTTCGCCACGGCCGAGGCGTCGTTCTGGCTCGACTCGGGCCTCGGAGCGACGAGCGGCCGCTCCTACCTCGGCGCGTGCGCCCGCGGGGACGTGCTCCTCGTCGAGGCCGGCGGCGACGTGGCGGCGGCGCTCGCCGCGGTCGACGACGAGGCCCCCGCGGGCGACCGCGCGCTCGGCCGCTACGGCTGGATCTCCTACGAGGCGGGAGCCGCCTCCGTCTCCCTGCCCTCGGCGCCGACCGGCCCCGCGGATCCGCCGGCCCTCGCCCTGCTCCGGGGCGACCCCGTGCTCGAGTTCGACCACGGCACCCGGACCGTCCGCCTGGTCGCCACGGGAGACGTGCAGGAGCTCACCGCGCGCCTGCTCGAGCTCGTCGGCGCGCCCGCACCCGCGGACCCCGCGGATCCCGAGCCCGCCGGCGACCCGGTCCGCCGCCACTCCGCCGCCGAGTACACGGCGCTGATCGGCCGCTGCCAGGAGGCTATCCGCGCGGGGGACGCCTACCAGCTCTGCCTCACCGACGAGATCGTCGTCGAGGGCCGGTTCGATCCGGTCGAGGCGTACCGTCGCCTCCGCCGCTCCAGCCCGAGCCATCACGGCGGGCTGATCCGCCTCGACCCGCTCGCGCTCGTCAGCGCCTCGCCCGAGCGGTTCCTCACCGGCGGGGCCGACGGACGCGTCGCCACGCATCCCATCAAGGGCACGCGCCCCCGGGGCCGGGACGCCGACGAGGACCGCGCGCTCCGGGACGAGCTCGTCTCGAGCGTGAAGGAGCGGGCCGAGAACGTGATGATCGTGGACCTCGTCCGCAACGACCTCGCCCGGATCGCCGCCCCCGGCTCCGTCGTCGTCGACCGCCTGCTCGAGGTGGAGAGCTACCCGCACGTCCACCAGCTGGTCAGCGAGGTCTCGGCCCGCCGCGCGCCGAGCGTCGGGATCGCCGAGCTGATCGCGGCCCTCTTCCCGGCCGGCTCGATGACGGGAGCGCCCAAGCGCCGGGCGGTGGAGCTGCTGCGGGAGTGGGAGGGCGGTCCCCGCGGCGTCTACTCCGGCGCCTTCGGCCGCCTGGGCTCGGACGGCTCGCTGGACCTCGCGATGACCATCCGCACCCTCGTGCTCGACGGCGAGCGCGCCCGCCTGGGGACCGGCGGCGGCATCACCGCGCTCTCGGTGCCGGAGGAGGAGGTCGAGGAGACGCGGCTGAAGGCGCGGGCGCTCCTCGCGGTGCTGGGCGCCGCCGAGGAGTGAGCGGGCGCCGCGTTCGTCTGCCGTGCGCGCGGGGCCAGTAGGGTTGATGGTCGAACGCAGCCGCCCACGCGTGCGCGTTCTCCCCCTCCTTCAGAAGTGAGAAGCACCTGTGGCAGAAGACACCTCCCGGCAGACCGGCGCGAGCGACGAGGAGCGCTACGACTTCCGAGCGCTCCAGGAGAAGTGGCTCCCGATCTGGGAGGAGACGCGCCCGTTCGCGACGGACGACCCCGACGACAAGCGCCCCCGCAAGTACGTGCTCGACATGTTCCCGTACCCCTCGGGCGACCTGCACATGGGCCACGCCGAGGCGTACGCGCTCGGAGACGTGATCGCGCGCTACTGGCGCCAGCAGGGCTTCAACGTCCTCCACCCGATCGGCTGGGACAGCTTCGGCCTGCCCGCCGAGAACGCCGCGATCAAGCGCGGGCTGAACCCGGTCACCTGGACCTACGACAACATCGAGCAGCAGAAGCGCTCGATGAAGCGCTACGCCGCGTCCTTCGACTGGGACCGCGTGCTGCACACCTCCGACCCCGAGTACTACAAGTGGAACCAGTGGCTGTTCCTCAAGATGTACGAGAAGGGCCTCGCCTACCGCAAGGACAGCTGGGTCAACTGGGACCCGGTGGACCAGACGGTCCTGGCGAACGAGCAGGTCCTCGCGGACGGCACCTCCGAGCGCTCCGGCGCGGTCGTGGTCAAGAAGAAGCTCACGCAGTGGTACTTCAAGATCACCGACTACGCCGACCGGCTGCTCGACGACCTGAACCAGCTCGAGGGATCCTGGCCGTCGAAGGTCATCGCCATGCAGCGCAACTGGATCGGCCGCTCCATCGGCGCCGACGTCGAGTTCGAGATCGAGGGCCGCGACGAGCGCGTCACCGTCTTCACCACGCGCCCCGACACGCTCTACGGGGCGACCTTCATGGTCGTCGCGCCCGACTCCGACCTCGCCTCCGAGCTGGTCGAGGGCTCCGAGCCCGCGATCCGCGACGCGTTCCGCAGCTACCTCGAGACGGTGCAGAAGTCGAGCGAGATCGAGCGCCTGACCGCCGACCGCCCCAAGACCGGCGTGTTCCTCGGCCGCTACGCGGTGAACCCCGTGAACGGCGAGCGGCTGCCGATCTGGGCCGCCGACTACGTCCTCTCGGACTACGGCCACGGAGCCGTCATGGCCGTGCCCGCGCACGACCAGCGCGACCTCGACTTCGCCCGCGCCTTCGACCTGCCCGTGCGCGTGGTCGTCGACACCAACGCGTCCGTCACCGGGGCGATCCCGGTCATCCCGGAGGACCCGGAGGAGCTGGCCGCGCTCGAGAAGGAGTACTCGCTCGACCCCGCCACGACCGGCGAGGCGCTGACCGGCGACGGCCGCCTGATCAACTCCGGGCCGCTCGACGGGCTCTCCAAGCGCACCGCCATCGAGCGCGTCATCAGGATGCTCGAGGAGCGCGGCCGCGGCCGCTCGGCCAAGAACTACCGCCTGCGCGACTGGCTGATCTCGCGTCAGCGCTACTGGGGCACCCCCATCCCGATCATCCACGGAGCCGACGGCGAGCTCGTGCCGGTTCCCGAGGACCAGCTGCCCGTCGTCCTGCCCTCCACCGACGGTCTCGACCTGCAGCCGAAGGGCTCGTCGCCGCTCGGAGCGGCGGAGGACTGGGTGAACGTGCCGCACCCGGTGGACGGCTCGCCCGCGCGCCGCGACCCGGACACGATGGACACCTTCGTCGACTCCTCGTGGTACTTCCTCCGCTTCCTCTCGCCGAAGGACGACACGCAGGCCTTCGATCCGAAGCTCGCCGAGAAGTGGGCGCCCGTCGACCAGTACGTCGGGGGCGTGACGCACGCGATCCTGCACCTGCTGTACGCGCGCTTCATCACCAAGGTGCTGTTCGACCTGGGCTACGTGTCGTTCACGGAGCCGTTCACGGCGCTGCTGAACCAGGGCATGGTGCAGATGGACGGCGCGGCGATGTCCAAGTCGAAGGGCAACATCGTCCGCCTCTCGGACCAGCTGGACGAGTTCGGCGTCGACGCCGTGCGCCTGACGATGGCGTTCGCCGGCCCGCCCGAGGACGACATCGACTGGGCCGACGTCTCCCCCGGCGGCAGCGCGAAGTTCCTCGCCCGCGCCTGGCGCCTGGCGAAGGACGTCACCTCGAGGCCCGACGTCGAGTGGAAGTCGGGCGACGCGGCTCTGCGCCGCCAGACCCACCGCTTCCTCGCGGAGTCCCCGTCGCTGATCGAGGCGTTCAAGTTCAACGTCGTGGTCGCGCGGCTGATGGAGCTCGTCAACGCGACCCGCAAGGTCGTCGACTCGGGCGCCGGGGCCGGGGACCCCGCGGTCCGCGAGGCGGTCGAGGTGGTCGCGATGGCTCTCAACCTGTTCGCGCCGTACACGGCCGAGGACATGTGGCACCGTCTGGGCTACGAGGGCACCGTCGCGCACGCGCTGTGGCGCAAGGCCGACCCGTCGCTGCTGGTCGAGGAGAAGGTCACGGCGATCCTGCAGGTCGACGGCAAGGTCCGCGACCGGCTCGAGGTCTCGCCGAAGATCTCCTCCGACGAGCTCGAGGAGAAGGCGCGGGCCACGGCCGGCGTCGCCCGGGCTCTCGTCGGCCGCGAGGTCGTGAAGGCGATCGTGCGGGCGCCGCGCCTGGTGAACCTGGTGACGAAGGCGGTCTAGCCGCCGATCCGTCCCGACGGGGCTCCTCCTCTCGCAGGAGGGGCCCCGTCGTCCGTCCTGCCGGTGCTGCTCTCTCCTCCACAGGGAGGCGATCTGGCGGGCTGTCCCCGGATCGGTGTCGGCGGCCGCGCCGGGCGGTGACGCGGGTCCTACCGTCGGCGGATGCCAGAGACCAGCGGGACGGACGACGAGCAGCTGACGGCGCTGCTGCGGCCCCGCCGCGCCCGCCCGCGCTGGCGCGTGGGAGTGGGAGCGGCGGTCGTGCTCGTCATCGGCGCCGCGGTGGTCGCGGTGCTGCTCGCGGGAGCGCGGTCGAGCGGTCATGAGCGGGTCCTGGAGCCCGCCGTGTCGACGAGCGCGCCCGCTGCTGCGGCGGTCGAGTCGCTGTACGTGCACGTGGCCGGCGAGGTCGCCTCTCCGGGGCTGTACGTTCTGTCGCAGGAGGCGCGGGTGGCGGACGCGGTCGCCGCCGCCGGAGGGTTCCAGGAGTCGGCGGAGCGCGCGGCGGTCAACCTGGCCCGGAGGCTCGTGGACGGCGAGCAGATCGTCGTGCCGGCCGTGGGAGCGGCGCCGGCCGCGGCGGGAGCGGCTCCGGGCGGGGCCGCTCGAGGAGGAGCCTCCGCCGCCGGATCCGTGCTGAGCCTGAGCACGGCGACGGCGGCCCAGCTGGAGGAGCTGCCCGAGATCGGCCCGGCGACCGCGAAGAAGATCGTCGCCCACCGGGAGGCGAACGGCCCGTTCTCCTCCGTCGACCAGCTGCTCGAGGTCCCCGGGATCGGCGAGAAGACGCTCACCGCGTTCCGCGAACAGGTCGCGCCGTGAGGAGCGTGCGGGCGGCGGACCTGCGGCTCCTGCCGGCAGCGGTGGCCGCCTGGACCACCGCGTGGGCGGCCGGGATGCTGCCGGTCGCGGCGGTGCTCGACGGGGGCCTCTCGTGGTGCGCCGCGGGCTGGGTGCTGCTCGGGGCGGCGTGCGTCCTGCTCCGGCGCGGCCTCGGCGGGCGGCTGGTCGGAGCGGTGCTCGTCGGGGGCGCGGGTGCCGCCCTCGCCCTCACCTCCGTGGTCGCCGCGGCGCCCGGTGACCACCCGGCGTCGCTGCGGGAGGCCCAGGAGGATCGCGCCCTCACCCCGGTCACCGTGCGCGTCGACACGGGTGCCCGACCGCTCGCGACCGGGGGAGTGTGGTTCGACGCGACGGCGCTGCGGGTGGGAGACGCGTCGACCGCGGCCCCCGTCCGCGTGCTGCTCGCCGATCCCGGCGGTCGGCTGCCGGTGGGCGCCGAGCTCGACCTCCAGGCGCGCGCTGCGGCGCAGGAGGGGCCCGTCGGCGAGGCGACGATGCTGAGGGCGGCGTCCGTCGAGGACCGGCGCGGTCCCGGGGGAGCGGCGGCCGTCGCGGAGGTGCTGCGCTCGCGCTTCCTCGAGCGCGCGGCGCTGGTCGGCGGCGACGTGGCGGGGCTGCTGCCGGGCCTCGCGACCGGCGACACGTCCGCGCTCGACGCGGGGCTCGAGGAGGCGATGCGCACCGCGTCGCTCACCCACCTGACCGCCGTCTCGGGCGCCAACTGCGCCGTGGTGGTGGTCGCCGGCTGGACGATCGCGGCGCTCCTCGGCGCCGGGCGCCGCCTCCGGACCGTCGCCGCCCTCGCCCTGCTCGCCGGCTTCGTCGTGCTGGTGACCCCCGAGCCGAGCGTGGTGCGGGCCGCGATGATGGCGACGGTGGTCCTCCTCGCGCGGCTCGGGCGTCGCTCCGGAGCGGCCGTGCCCGCCCTGCTCGCGACCGTCGTCGTGCTCGTGGCCGCCGACCCCTCGATCGCGGGGAGGCTCGGCTTCGTGCTGTCCGTCCTCGCCACCGCCGGACTCCTGCTGCTCGCCGAGCCGATCGCGGGCGCTCTCGGTCGAGTGCTGCCCCGGCCTCTCGCCCTGCTGCTCGCGGTGCCGACCGCGGCGCAGCTCGCCTGCCAGCCCGTGCTGCTGCTCGTGGACCCGTCGGTGCCGGTGTACGGAGTGCTCGCCAACCTGCTCGCCGAGCCCGCGGCACCCGCCGCGACCGGGCTCGGGCTCATCGGCTGCCTGCTCGCTCCCTGGTGGGACGGAGCCGCCGACGCGGCGATCCGGCTCGCCGCCGTCCCCGCCTGGTGGATCGCCTCGATCGCCCGCGCCGTCGACTCGTGGCCCGCCCCGAGGATCGCCTGGTGGCCCGGAGTGGGAGGAGCGCTCGCGCTCACCGTGCTGACCCTGCTCGGTCTCGTGCTGGTCACGCAGTCACCGCGGCTCGCGCGGGTGCGCCGGATCGCCGCCGTCGGGCTGGCGTGCGCGATCGCCGCCGCCGGCGGCACCACCGTCGCCACGCCGCTCCTCCGCGCCGCCTCGGTTCCCGAGGACTGGCGTGTCGCGATGTGCGACGTCGGGCAGGGCGACGCGGTCCTCCTCCGCGGAGACGCGGGCGTGCTGCTCGTCGACACGGGGCCCGAGCCCGCACCGCTCGAGGCCTGCCTCCGCCTGATGGGGGTGGACCGGATCCCGCTGCTGGTTCTCACTCACTACGACCTCGACCACGTCGGCGGGCTCCAGACCGTCCTCGGACGGACCGACGCCGCGCTCGTCGGGCCCGCCGCGGGCCGCGACGACGAGCGCGACCGGGCGGCGCTCACCGGCGCGGGGGTCGCCGTGCAGGAGGCGGTCCGCGGCGACAGCGGCGCGCTCGGCTCGCTGCGCTGGCGGGTCGAGTGGCCGGAGCGGCGGAGCGCGCTGCGGGGCAACGAGGCGAGCGTGACCCTCCGGGTCGACATCGGCGCGGACGCCCGCGGCGGCCCGCTCTCCGTCGCACTCCTGGGCGACCTCGGCGAGCAGGAGCAGGGGCGCGTCTCCCGGCTGCCGGTCGGCCGGGTCGACGTCGTCAAGGTCGCGCATCACGGCTCCGCCGACCAGTCGCCCGCCCTCTACGACGCGCTCGGCGCGAGCGTCGGGCTGATCTCCGTCGGGGCGGAGAACGACTACGGACATCCGAATCCGTCGCTCCTCGCTCTGCTGGCCGAGCGCGGGGTCGAGGCGCTGAGGTCGGATGTCGAGGGTACGGTCGTGCTCGCGTCCCGCAGCGACGGGATCGCGGTCTGGGTGAGCGGCGCGACGGCTCCCGCGGCGTCCTCGGGGCGCCGTGAGCGGGCCGTAGGGTGGAGGGCGCTCGGACGGGCGCGTCACGGAAGGACACGGCATGGCAGGCAGGGCCCCGGCGCGCGCGAAGGCAGCGCCCTCGAAGGCGGCGATCCCGCAGCTCGCCTGGAACCAGACCCGGCCGGCGCCGATCGTGCTGATCACCGGCCCGGAGCAGTTCCTCGCCGACCGCGCGCTGCGCTTCCTCCGTGAGTTCCTCCGGGCCGAGGATCCGAGCCTCGAGGTCAGCGACATCGACGCCGGCGGCTACGCGCCGGGGGAGCTACTGACGCTCGCGAGCCCGTCCCTCTTCGACGAGCCCCGCCTCATCCGCGTCTCGAATGTCGAGAAGTGCACGGACGCGTTCCTCCTCGAGACCCTCGACTACCTCTCGGCGCCCGCGGACGGGGCGACCCTGGTGCTCCGCCACGGCGGCGGCAACCGGGGCAAGAAGCTCCTCGACGCCATCCGCTCGGGCACGGGCGGCGGCATCGAGATCGTCTGCGCCGAGCTCAAGCGCGAGAGCGACAAGGTCGACTTCGCGATCGCCGAGTTCCGCACCGCCGGCCGCACGGCGACCACCGGTGCCGTCCGAGCCCTGGTGTCTGCCTTCTCCGACGACCTCGACGAGCTCGCGTCGGCGTGCCAGCAGCTGCTGTCCGACGTCACCGGCGAGATCACCGAGGCGACCGTCGCGAAGTACTACGGCGGCCGCGTCGAGACCACGGCCTTCACCGTCGCCGACTCGGCGATCGCGGGCCGTCACGGCGAGGCGCTGCTCGGGCTCCGCCACGCCCTCGCCTCCGGTGCCGACCCGGTACCGATCGTCGCCGCGTTCGCGAGCAAGCTGCGGACCATGGCGAAGGTCGCCGGCTCGCGCGAGGGCTCGGGCCAGGTCGCCTCGCGTCTGGGCCTCGCTCCGTGGCAGGTGGACCGGGCCCGGCGCGACCTGCAGGGCTGGACCGGCGAGGGCCTCGGCACCGCGATCCTGACGGTCGCCGACGCCGACGCGAACGTGAAGGGCGCCACCCGCGACCCCGTGTACGCCCTCGAGCGCATGGTCTCCGTCGTGTCCGCCCGGGGCCTCTGACCCGCCCGAAAGACCCTGCGCCCGCGATCCGCACCGACCTCGTCCCCTGCGGTTCTCGATACGCCGCTCCGCGGCCGCTCGACCAGCAGTGAGGGGATCACCTCCCCTCGCAGGGTCGCACCGCGGCCGACGAAGAGTCGGACGACGACCCCGCAGGGTCACCGGCGATCCGCGTGCGAGCGGATCGTCGTACCCGGAACGGAACCCGCTCCTCCCACTGCGACCATGCGCGGAAGCCGACTGCGCGACGGGCGACGAGGCACGAGGAGCCCGTCGAGATCGGTACGGCCCACCGGCGATCCGCGTGTCAGCGGATCGTCGTACCCGGAACGCTCCCCGCTCCTCCCACCGCGACCACCCCTGTAAGCCGACCGCGCGACGGGCGACGAGGAACGAGGAGCCCGTCGAGAACGGTAGGGCCCACCGGCGATCCGCGTGCGAGCGGATCGTCGTACCTTGAACGCTCCCCGCTCCTCCCACCGCGACCGTCATGAGACCCGACCGCGCCACGTCCGATGGACGACGTAGCGTCGCCCGTCGACCTCGCAGGGTCACCGGTGATCCGCGTGCGAGCGGATCGTCGTACCCGGAACGAAACCCGCTCCTCCCACCGCGACCACCCCTGTAAGCCGACCGCGCGACGGCCGACGAGGAACGAGGAGGCCGTCGACCGCGAAGCTGCAACGACGAAGGGCCCGGCCAATGGCCGGACCCTTCGTCGTTGCAGCTTCGCGCAGTACTACAGCGCGGCGACCTGCTTCGCGATGGCCGACTTGCGGTTCGCGGCCTGGTTCTTGTGGATGACGCCCTTGCTGGCGGCCTTGTCGAGCTTCTTGGCGGCGAAGGCGAGGGCGGTGCCGGCCTTCTCGGTGTCGCCGGCGGCGATGGCGGTGTGGACCGAGCGGATGGCGGTCTTCAGCTCGCTCTTGACGGCCTTGTTGCGCTCGTTCGCCTTCTTGTTGGTGAGGTTGCGCTTGATCTGCGACTTGATGTTTGCCACGTGGATTACCTTCTTCTCGGATGTGCGTGTGTGCAGCCGGCTACTCGACGGAGTGCCCCTTCCGCGGGCGTCTGAACGCCCTGCGGTGCGACTGGAGGTCGCCGGCTTCTGATCACTCCACGCCTGCCGGGTGTCCGGAGGGGGAGCGCAAGCCAACAAGGAACTTTAGCGCACCCGTCGTCACCCTTCAACCGCGCCGCGCCCGCGGGTGCGGCGCCGTCCGGGTCGGGGCCGCCGGGGCGACACGCCGGGGGAGGCGGACCGCCGTGGCGTCTCGCGGCCCGGGCCCGCCGGTAACGTGACGCCGGTGCCCCGTCTCGCCGATCACCTCTCCGCGGTGCCGCCCTCGGGCATCCGCCACCTGTTCGAGATCGCGCTGCGGCTCGACGGAGTGACGCTCCTCGCGGTGGGCGAGCCCGACGTGCCGACCGCGCCGCACATCATCGAGGCGGCCCGGGCGGCGTGGGCGGCCGACGACACCCGCTACGGGCCCAACGGCGGCGTCCCCGAGCTCCGGCGGGCCATCGTGGAGAAGCTGGCGCGAGACAACGGCATCGAGGCGGACGTCGAGCAGGTCTGGGTGACCGTCGGCGCCACGCAGGCGCTGCACCAGGCGATGACGCTCCTGCTCGGGCCCGGCGACGAGGTGCTCATCCCCGACCCGGGCTACACCGTCTTCACGACCAACGCGCGGACCATCGGCGCCGTCCCCGTGCCGTACACGCTGCGCGCTGAGAACGCCTTCCTCCCCGATCCCGAGGAGGTCCAGCGCCTGATCACCGACCGGACCCGCGTCCTGATCGTCAACAGCCCGTCCAACCCGCTCGGCGTGGTGTTCCCGAGGGAGGTCCTCGAGCGCCTGCTCGACATCGCCCGGCGCCACGACCTGTGGGTGCTCAGCGACGAGGTCTACGAGTACTTCACCTACGGGCGCCCGCACGTGAGCCTCGCGGCGATCGCGCAGGAGCGCGGGGACGACGCCGACCGCGTCCTCAGCGTCTTCTCCTTCTCGAAGACCTACGCGATGACCGGCGTCCGCGTCGGCTACCTCGTGACGCCTCCCGGCTTCACGTCGATCATGGTCACGGTGCAGGAGGCGGCGATCAGCTGCGTCGCCACTCCGGACCAGCGCGCCGCCCTCGCCGCTCTGACCGGGCCGCAGGACGCGGTGGCCGCCGCCTCCGACCACTACCTCGCCAACCTGCGGCTCGCGACGGGCGTGCTCGACGAGCGGGGGATCGCCTACCGCGAGCCCGAGGGCGCGTTCTACCTGTGGATCGACATGGCGCACGCGACCGGAGGGGACGTCGCCTCCTGGGTCGAGTCGTTCCTCCTCGAGACCCTCGTCGCCGTCGCTCCCGGCAGCGCCTTCGGCCGCACCGGCGAGGGCTGGATCCGCGTCTGCCTCGCCGCGGATCCCGCCGCGCTCGAGCACGGGCTGCGCGCCCTCCCGGCCCCGGTGCGCGGATGAGCGCCGCCGAGGTGCTGGTCCGGCGCGTCCGGGCCCAGGAGTACGACGAGGTCTCGCGCCTGCGGCTCGCCGCCTACGCCCACGACTACGAGCTGGGGGAGGAGTACGCCGCCGACGTCGCCGCGGTCGCCCGGCACGACGTCGAGGGCGAGGTCTGGGTCGCCGTCGAGGGCGACGGGCGGATCCTCGCCACGGTCACCACCGCGCGCCCGGGCGCGAACCTGTACGAGCTCGGGCGCCCCGGCGAGCTGGACTGGCGGCTGCTCGCCGTCGCCCCGGAGGCACGTGGGCGGGGTCTCGGGCGGCTGCTCACCGAGTTCGTCGTGATGCTCGCCGCCGAGCGGGGCCTCCAGCGGGTCGTGATGAACAGCGGCACGCTGATGACCACCGCGCACGGCCTCTACGAGAGCATGGGCTTCGTCCGCCTCGGCGAGCGGGAGAACCCGCCCGGCGTCGAGCCCACCCGCACCTACGGACTCGATCTGTAGCCGCCGGTCCCGGCCTCCGCCGCCGGGCATGGGACACTGGTCCCACGATGTCTCCACGTGCACACTCCGGGCTCGAGCCCGCCGCGACCGATCCGGCGTCCATCCGCAACTTCTGCATCATCGCCCACATCGACCACGGCAAGTCCACCCTCGCCGACCGGATGCTCGGCATCACGGGTGTCGTCGAGGACCGGGCGATGCGCGCGCAGTACCTCGACCGCATGGACATCGAGCGCGAGCGCGGCATCACGATCAAGTCGCAGGCCGTGCGGATGCCGTGGGAGCGCGACGGGCGCACGTTCGCCCTGAACATGATCGACACTCCGGGCCACGTCGACTTCTCCTACGAGGTCAGCCGCTCGCTGGCGGCCTGCGAGGGCGCGATCCTCCTGGTCGACGCGGCGCAGGGCATCGAGGCCCAGACGCTCGCGAACCTCTACCTCGCGCTCGAGAACGACCTCACGATCATCCCGGTCCTGAACAAGATCGACCTGCCGGCCGCGGATCCCGAGAAGTACGCGAAGGAGCTCGCGAGCCTGATCGGCGGCGACCCGGACGACGTCCTCCGCGTCTCCGGCAAGACCGGCATGGGCGTCGAGGCGCTGCTCGACCGCGTCACCGAGCTCATCCCGCCGCCCGTCGGCGACCCCTCCGCCCCTGCGCGCGCCATGATCTTCGACTCCGTGTACGACGCCTACCGCGGGGTGGTCACCTACGTCCGGATGATCGACGGCAAGCTCTCGCCGCGCGAGAAGATCCAGATGATGTCGACCCGCGCCACGCACGAGATCCTCGAGATCGGCGTGTCGAGCCCCGAGCCCGTCGCGACACAGGGTCTCGCGGTCGGCGAGGTGGGCTACCTGATCACCGGTGTGAAGGACGTGCGCCAGTCGAAGGTCGGCGACACCGTCACCACGGCGTCCAAGCCCGCGACGCAGGCGCTGCCCGGCTACACCGAGCCGCTCCCGATGGTGTTCTCGGGCCTGTACCCGATCGACGGCAGCGACTACCCGGACCTGCGCGAGGCCCTCGACAAGCTCAAGCTCTCGGACGCGGCGCTCGTCTACGAGCCCGAGACGTCGGTGGCGCTCGGCTTCGGCTTCCGCTGCGGCTTCCTCGGCCTCCTGCACCTCGAGATCATCACCGAGCGCCTGCAGCGCGAATTCGGTCTCGACCTCATCACCACGGCGCCCTCGGTCATCTACGAGGTCTCGACGGAGGACAAGAAGACCGTCACCGTCACGAACCCGAGCGAGTTCCCCGTCGGGAAGATCGCCGCCGTCACGGAGCCGATCGTCAAGGCCGCGATCCTCGCGCCGAAGGACTACGTCGGCACGATCATGGAGCTCTGCCAGAGCCGCCGCGGGACCCTGATCGGCATGGAGTACCTGGGCGAGGACCGGGTCGAGATCCGCTACCACATGCCCCTCGGCGAGATCGTCTTCGACTTCTTCGACAACCTCAAGTCAAAGACCGCCGGCTACGCCTCGCTCGACTACGAGCCCGCCGGCTCGCAGGAGGCCGACCTCGTGAAGGTCGACATCCTGCTGCAGGGCGAGCAGGTCGACGCGTTCAGCGCGATCGTGCACCGGGAGAAGGCCTACGCCTACGGCGTGCTGATGACGGGGCGCCTGCGCAAGCTGATCCCGCGTCAGCAGTTCGAGGTGCCGATCCAGGCCGCCATCGGCGCCCGGATCATCGCCCGCGAGTCGATCAGCGCGATGCGCAAGGACGTCCTCGCCAAGTGCTACGGCGGCGACATCACCCGCAAGCGCAAGCTCCTCGAGAAGCAGAAGGAGGGCAAGAAGCGGATGAAGATGGTCGGCCGCGTCGAGGTCCCCCAGGAGGCGTTCATCGCCGCGCTCTCGGGTGACGTCGAGACCAAGGACAAGAAGTAGCGCGAGCCCCGTCGCCGCCGTAGCACTTGGCGAGGACGTCCTTGCGCATCGCGCTGATCGACTCGCGGGCGATGATCCGGGCGCCGATGGCGGCCTGGATC
>NZ_PSWK01000045.1:0-15629 GCF_002932735.1 Rathayibacter sp. AY1B7 | reverse complement strand
GCGGCCGGGATCGGCGCAGCCGGGGCGGGCGCGGCGGTCGCCTCGACGGCGGCGCGCTCGGCCTCCGGGGCGGCAGCGCGAGGCTCGACGCGGGCGATGTACTTCACCCGCAGGCCGAGGACCTGCTGGATCGCCTGACGCAGGTACTCGCTGACTCCGGGCTGCCCGGCGGTTCCCGGCATCTTGAACGACTCGACGTCGTTCTGGCTCGGGAACGAGAGGGTCAGCACGTCGTCCTTGAGGGCGCGCACCTGGGCGGTGTAGGCCACCAGCCAGGCGGTCATCTTCGCCTTCTGCACGACCTCGAGGATCTCGGGCCAGGTGTCCTTCACCCGCTGGAGGGTGACCGCGCCGTCGGCGGGTGCGTCGCCCGCGGCCGCAGCGGGTGCGGAGGCAGCGGGCGCCGAGGCTGGGGCCGCCTCAGGGGACGCAGCGGCCTGATCCGACGGCTCCTGCTCGTCCGGCTCCGGACGAGCCGCCGCGGCGGTCGTCGCGCGGGGGCGTCCTGACTCGGCCGGCGCGGACTCGTCCGCCTCCGGCGCGGCCGCCGTCTCGTCGGGCCCCTTCACCGGCGGCGCAGCGACCGGTTCGGACGCCGTCACCGGCGCCTCGGTGCGAGGAGCGGCCGCGATGGACTCGGGCACCGAGCCGGGAGCGGCGGCGTGCGAGGCGTGGTGGGGCTCGGGCGCACGGGACGGCTCGGACGCGCGCGACGCCTCGGACGACCGCGGGGCGGGCGCCGCGGACTCGCGCGGCGCGGCCACGTGCCGCGGGCGCTCCTCCTGGGCAGCAGCGGGCGCGATGCCGGCGCCGGTGCCGTGCACCAGGGTGCGGGCGATCATCAGCTCGAGGTGCAGGCGCGGCGAGGTCGCACCGGTCATCTCGGTGAGGGCCTGGTTGACCACGTCGGCGATGCGGGAGAGCTCGGCCAGGCCGAGCGCGCGCGACTGGCCGGCCATGCGGTCGAGCTCGTCCTGCGAGACGCCGCGGAGCACGGCCGAGGCCGCGCCCCCGGTCGCGGCGACGACGATCAGGTCGCGGAGCTTCTCGAGCAGGTCCTCGACGAAGCGGCGCGGGTCCTGCCCCGTCTGGATGACGCGGTCGACCGCTCCGAACGCCTCGGCGGAGTCGTGCTCGGCGAGCGCGTCGACCACCTCGTCGAGCAGGGCGCCGTGGGTGTAGCCGAGGAGGGCGACGGCCCGCTCGTACTCGACGGTCTCGGCCTCGGAGCCGGCCATCAGCTGGTCGAGCAGGGAGAGCGTGTCGCGGACGGACCCGCCGCCCGCGCGGACCACGAGCGGCAGCACGCCGGCCGCCACGTGCACGCCCTCGCGCTCGCAGAGCTCCTGCGTGTAGTCGAGCATCTGCGCCGGCGGGACGAGCCGGAACGGGTAGTGGTGCGTGCGCGAGCGGATCGTGCCGATGACCTTGTCCGGCTCCGTGGTCGCGAAGATGAACTTCACGTGCTCCGGCGGCTCCTCCACGATCTTGAGCAGCGCGTTGAAGCCCTGCGGCGTGACCATGTGCGCCTCGTCGAGGATGAAGATCTTGAAGCGGTCGCGCGCCGGGGCGAAGATGGCGCGCTCGCGCAGATCGCGCGCGTCGTCGACTCCGTTGTGGCTCGCCGCGTCGATCTCGACCACGTCGAGCGAGCCCTGGCCCTCGCGACTGAGCTCGACGCAGCTGTCGCAGACGCCGCAGGGGGTGTCGGTCGGGCCCGTCGCGCAGTTGAGGCAGCGGGCGAGGATGCGCGCCGAGGTGGTCTTGCCGCAGCCGCGGGGGCCGCTGAAGAGGTAGGCGTGGTTGACGCGGTTGGTGCGGAGCGCCGTCATGAGCGGATCCGTCACCTGGGACTGGCCGATCATCTCGGCGAACGTCTCGGGCCGGTACCGGCGATACAGGGCTGCTACCACCCGACAAGAGTAGCCGCGACCTCCGACACCGGAGCCGGGACGGCGGACCTCCGAGCGCGCGTAGCCTCGGTCCCGTGCTCCCGCCGCCTCCGCTCCCCCGCTTCGACGCGGTCGTGCTCGCCGGCGGACGCGCTTCCCGCCTCGGCGGCGCGGTCAAGCCGCTCCTCCGGCACCGCGAGTCGACGCTCCTCGGCACCGCCCTCGCAGCCGTGCGCGGAGCCGAGCGGAGGATCGTGGCCGGACCGTCGTCGCTCGCACCGGCCGTCGACGGCGCCGAGCTCGTCCAGGAGGATCCGCCGTTCGGCGGCCCGGTCGCGGGCCTGGCCGCCGCGCTGCCCCTGCTCGACCGCCCGGGCGCTCCGGACTGGGTCGTCGTTCTCGCCGCCGATCTCGTCGCCCCCGCTTCCGCCGTGCACACCCTGCTCGAGGTCGCGTCGAACGCCGTCGAGGCCTCCCTCCTGGCCGTCGACGCGAGCGGCCGAGCCCAGCAGCTCCTCGGCGTGCACCGGCGAGCGGCCCTCGACGAAGCGCTCACCGCGCTCGGCGATCCCGACGGCGCTTCGGTGCGCGCCCTCCTCCGGGACCTTCCCCCGCGGCTCGTGACGGTGCCCGGAGGGACGACCGACGACGTCGACGCGCCCGCCGACGCGCTCCGGCACGGGATCGACCTGCCGGGCCCGCGCGGCGCAGACTGAGCGGATGGACGACACGACCGGCCCCCGCCCCTCCGCCTCCGACGGCGCCCGCCCCACCGAGGAGGTGCTCGCCGGCTGGTGGGCCGAGCTGTGCTCCGCGCTCGGCCTCGGCGAGGTCCCGGTGGACCCGGACGCCCTGCTCGCCCTCGCCGGTCGCGCAGCGCACGGAGTGGTCCGGCCGGCGGCTCCGCTGACCACGTTCCTCGCGGGCTACGCGGCGGGCCTGGCCGGGGGCGGACGGGACGCGCTCGACGCGGCGCTCGCGGCCTCGCACCGGGCTGTGGACGAGCGTCCGCACGCCTCCTGAGACGCTACTCCACCGGCCTCGATCCGGCACCAGGTCGACGCCGTACGGTTCCCCCGAGTCCCGGCGCCGCGGCTCGGACCGAGAGCGGCGCAGGACTCCCGCGGCCGACTGCGCCGCGGTCGTCCATCTGAAGGAGCCCCGCATGTCAGGCAACAGAGCCGTCGCCTACAAGTCCCCCGGAGTCGTCGAGGTCATCGACATCGACTACCCCACCTTCGAGCTGAAGGACGGACCCGGCGTCAATCCGGCGAACATCGGGCGGAAGCTGCCGCACGGCGCCATCCTCCGCACCGTCTCCACCAACATCTGCGGCTCGGACCAGCACATGGTCCGCGGCCGCACCACCGCTCCGTCGGACCTCGTGCTCGGCCACGAGATCACCGGCGAGGTCGTGGAGGTCGGCCCCGACGTCGAGTTCGTCAAGGTCGGCGACATCGTGTCCGTGCCGTTCAACATCGCCTGCGGCCGCTGCCGCAACTGCAAGGAGCGCAAGACCGGCATCTGCCTCAACGTGAATCCGGACCGCCCGGGCAGCGCGTACGGCTACGTCGACATGGGCGGCTGGGTCGGCGGGCAGGCCGAGTACGTGATGGTCCCCTACGCCGACTGGAACCTCCTGGTGTTCCCGGACCGCGATCAGGCGCTCGAGAAGATCCTCGATCTGACGATGCTCTCGGACATCTTCCCGACGGGCTTCCACGGCGCGGTGACCGCCGGGGTCGGCGTCGGCTCCACGGTCTACGTCGCAGGAGCGGGACCGGTCGGACTCGCCGCGGCGGTCGGAGCGCAGCTGCTCGGAGCGGCCGTCGTGATCGTCGCGGACCTCAACGAGGAGCGTCTGGCGCAGGCGCGCTCCTTCGGCTGCGAGACGGTCGACGTCTCGAAGGGCGATCCGGCCGGCCAGATCGAGCAGATCCTCGGCGTGCCCGAGGTCGACTGCGGAGTGGACGCCGTCGGCTTCGAGGCGCACGGCAACGGCGCCGACTCGGGGAAGGAGGCGCCGGCGACGGTGCTGAACTCGCTGATGTCGATCACCGCGGCGGGCGGCGCCCTCGGCATCCCGGGCCTCTACGTCACGGGCGACCCGGGCGGAGTCGACGAGGCGGCCCAGGAGGGCTCGCTGTCGATCCGCCTCGGGCTCGGCTGGGCGAAGTCGCTGTCCTTCACCACGGGCCAGTGCCCGGTCATGAAGTACAACCGGCAGCTGATGATGGCGATCCTGCACGACCGGGTCCACATCGCCGACGCGGTCCAGGCCACCGCGATCAGCCTGGACGACGCTCCCCGCGGCTACGCCGACTTCGACAAGGGCGCCGCGAAGAAGTTCGTGCTGAACCCGAACGGCTACCTGGGATGACCGACGGGGCGGGTCCTGCCCAGGGCCCGCCCCGAGCCCCGGGAGAATGGACGGGATGAGCGCGCACGGGCACGAGGCGACCGACTGGGACGAGGCCAGGCGGATCGTCGGCGAAGCGGTGGCGCGCTCCGGCGTCTCGACCGTCCCCCTCCTCGACGCCCGCGGGGCCGTCCTCGACCGCGCCGTCACCGCCGCCCGGCCGCTCCCCCACTACGACTCCTCCGCCATGGACGGCTGGGCCGTGCGCGGACCCGGGCCCTGGCCGCTCGAGGACGGCACCGCCGCTCCGATCGTCACCGGAGCCGCCGTCCCCGACTGGAGCGACGCGGTGCTGCCGTCCGAGCAGGGCGCGGTCCGCGACGACCTGCTCACGGCGCGGGCGCCCCTCCCGCCCGGCCGCCACGTCCGGCGCGCGGGCGACGAGGCCGCCCGCGGAGCCGTGCTGGTCGATGCCCGGACCCGCCTCACTCCCGCGCACCTCGCCCTGCTCGCGGTCGCCGGGGTCGACGCGCTCGACGTCCGCCCGCCCGCCGCGGTCGACCTGCTCCTCACGGGGGACGAGGTCGACACCGAGGGGATGCCGCCCGCCGGACGGGTGCGCGACGCGTTCACGCCGCTGCTGCCCGCGCTGGTCGAGCTCTCGGGCGGAGCCGTGGGAGAGGTCGTGCGCCGCGGCGACGACGAGGAGGCGATCGCACGGACGCTGCTGGCGGGCACGGCGCCGATCCTCCTCACGACGGGCGGGACCGGGCGCTCCCGGGTGGACGCGGTCCGTCGCGCCCTCGATGCGGTGGGCGCGCGCGTCCTCGTCGACGGCGTCGGAATGCGCCCCGGCCACCCGACCATGGCTGCGCTGCTGCCGGGCGGGACGCTGGTGATCGCGCTGCCGGGCAACCCGCTCGCCGCCCTGCTCGCGGCGGTCTCCTTCCTGCCGCCGGCCCTCGACGAGGCGTCCGGCGCCGCTGCCCGGCCCCTCGGCCGGGGCGTCCTCGCCGAGCCGCTCGGGCGCGCGGGGACCACGGTGCTCGTGCCCGTCTCCTCCGGCGAGGACGGCTGGCGGGCCTCCGCCGGCATCCGCTCGCACATGCTCACCGGTCTCGCCGCCTCGGAGGCCGTGGCCGTCGTGCCCGCACCGGGAGCGGCAGCAGGCGACTCGGTGCGCCTGCTGCCGCTGCCCTGGTGAGGCCTACGCCGCCGGTTCGAGGCGGATCACGACCGACTTCGAGGTCGGCGTGTTGCTGATCTTCGCGGTCGAGTCCAGCGGTACGAGGACGTTCGTCTCGGGGTAGTAGGCGGCCGCGCAGCCGCGGGGCGTGTCGTACGCCACGACGCGGAACGCCTCCGCCCGCCGCTCGACGCCGTCGGGCCACTCCGAGACCAGGTCGACCATCGCGCCGTCCGCGAAGCCCAGCTCGGCGACGTCGTCGGCGTGGACGAACACCACCCGGCGGCCGTCGTGGATCCCGCGGTAGCGGTCGTCCTTGCCGTAGATCGTGGTGTTGAACTGGTCGTGCGAGCGCAGCGTCTGCAGCAGCAGCCTGCCCTCCGGCACCCGCGGGTACTCGAGCGGATTCGCGGTGAAGCGGGCCAGACCGGAGGGCGTGTCGAAGCGGCGCGCGTCGCGCGGCGGGTGCGGGAGGACGAAGCCGCCGGGCACGTCGATCCGGGCTTCGAAGCCGTCGAAGCCGGGGACGACGTTGGCGATGTGCGAGCGGATGCGGCGGTAGTCGTCGCGCAGTCCCGCCCAGTCGACCCGGGGAACGTTCTCGCGGCCCTCGAGCAGCCGCTCCGCGATCCCCGTGAGGATCGCCACCTCCGAGCGCAGGCCCGGGCTCGGCGGGCGCAGGCGGCCCCGGGAGGCGTGCACGGCGCTCATCGAGTCCTCGACCGTGACCCGCTGCTCGCCCGAGCGCTGCACGTCGGAGTCGGTGCGGCCGAGGGTGGGCAGGATCAGCGCGCGCCGGCCGGTGACCACGTGCGAGCGGTTGAGCTTGGTCGAGACGTGCACGGTGAGGGCGAGCGAGCGCATCGCCGCCTCCGTCACTCCGCTGTCGGGCGTCGCGCGGGCGAAGTTGCCGCCGAGCCCCATGAACACGCAGGCCTTCCCGTCGCGCATCGCCCGGATCGCGGCGACCGTGTCCGTCCCGTGCACGCGGGGGGAGGAGAAGGAGAACTCGCGATCGAGCGCGTCGTGGAAGGAGTCCGGCATCCGCTCGAAGATGCCCATCGTGCGGTCGCCCTGCACGTTCGAGTGGCCGCGCACCGGGCAGACGCCCGCGCCGGGCTTGCCGATGTTGCCGGTGAGCAGGAGCACGTTGACGACGTCCTTGAGCGTCGCGACCGAGTGCGCGTGCTGCGTGAGGCCCATCGCCCAGCAGACGACGGTGCCCTCGGACGCCGCGATCAGCTCGGCGACGGTGCGGATGCGCGTCTCGTCGATCCCGCTCGCCCGCTCGATCTCGTCCCACTGGACCTCTCGCAGCCCGTGGAGGTACTCGGAGAGGCCGCCGGTGCTCTCGCGGATGAAGGCGTGGTCGAAGACGTCGCCGCGCGCCTCCTCCGCCTCGAGCAGCGCCTTGCCCAGACCCTGGAACAGGGCCTGGTCGCCGCCCAGCCGGACCTGGAGGAAGTGGTCGGCGAGGGCCGTGCCGTCGCCCAGGGTGCCGCGGACGGTCTGCGGGTTCTGGAAGCGGAGCAGCCCCGCCTCCGGCAGCGGATTCACGGCCACGATGGTGCCGCCGGCGCGCTTGGCGCGCTCCAGCGCGGTCAGCATCCGCGGGTGGTTCGTGCCGGGGTTCTGGCCGGCGACGATGATCAGCGGTGCCCGCTCCACGTCGCGCAGGCTCACCGAGCCCTTGCCGATCCCGATCGTCTCGGTGAGGGCGGAGCCGCTGGACTCGTGGCACATGTTCGAGCAGTCGGGCAGGTTGTTCGTGCCGAAGCCGCGGACCATCAGCTGGTAGACGAAGGCCGATTCGTTCGAGGTCCGGCCGGACGTGTAGAAGATCGCCTCGTCGGGGCTCGCGCAGGCGCGCAGCTCCTCGGCCACGAGGTCGAGCGCCTCGTCCCAGCCCACGGGCCGGTAGTGCGTCGCGCCCTCCTCGAGCAGCATCGGCTCCGTGAGCCGGCCCTGCTGACCGAGCGCGAAGTCGTCCCACTCCTCCAGCTCCGCGACGGGGTGCGCGGCGAAGAAGGCCGATGTGACGGTGCGGAGCGTGGCCTCCTCGGCGACCGCCTTCGCTCCGTTCTCGCAGAACTCGGCGACGTGGCGCTTGTCGCCCTCCGGCCAGGCACAGCCCGGGCAGTCGAAGCCGGTCTTCTGGTTCACCCGCAGGAGCGTCTCGGCGCTGCGCACCGGGCCCATCTGCTTGAGCGAGATCTCGAGGGCGTGGGCGACGCCGGGGATCCCGACGGCGCGTCTCTTCGGCGACCGGACGGAGAGGCGGCTCTCGTCGATCGGACTCTCGCGGGGCTCGGCGTCATCGACCATTCCTGCATCGTACGTCCGCACCCCGGCATCGCTCCCGGTTCCCGGTGGGAGGATGACCTCCACCGCCTGAGGAGACCCATGAGCCGCAGTGTCGCCCGCACCCGCCTGACCGCCGTCCGCGCCGGCGATCCGCCCCGACGCCGCGAGGACGTCCTGGCCGTCGAGGAGCCGCTCGAGATCCGCGTCGGCGGACGGCGCTTCAGCGTGACCATGCGCACACCCGGCGACGACTTCGACCTGGTCGCGGGATTCCTGGTGTCCGAGGGGGTGCTCACCGAGCCGGAGCAGCTGGCGGCGATGCGCTACTGCGCGAGCGGCTCCGGTCCGGGCGAGAACACGTACAACGTGGTCGACGCGAGCGTCCGCGGCGGGCGGGAGGCCGTGCTGCTCGAGCGCGAGCGGTCGGTCTATACGACGAGCTCGTGCGGAGTGTGCGGGCTCGCGTCGCTCGAGGCGGTCGCCACCGACTCGGCGTGGAGCGTCGCGGAGGACGACCTGCGGGTCGAGCGGGAGCTGCTGGTCTCGCTCCCCGATCGGCTCCGCGAGGCGCAGGCGGTGTTCGAGCGGACGGGCGGCGTCCACGCGGCCGGGCTGTTCGACGCGGACGGCTCGCTGCTGGTGCTCCGGGAGGACGTCGGGCGGCACAACGCCGTGGACAAGGTGGTCGGCTGGGGGCTCCGGGAGGGGCGGCTGCCATTGCGGGGGACGCTGCTGCAGGTGTCGGGGCGCGCCTCGTTCGAGCTGGTGCAGAAGGCCGTGATGGCCGGCATCCCCCTGCTCGCCGCGGTCGGTGCCCCGTCGTCGCTGGCGGTGGACCTGGCTCGCGACTCCGGCCTCACCCTGATCGGCTTCAGCCGCGGCTCCGGCTTCAACCTCTACGCGGGCGACGCGCGCCTGCTGCCCTGAGCCGGGGCTCCTCAGCCGGCTCCTGCCGATGGAGCAGCCCGCACAGCGGCCGCATCGAGATCTCCTCCCTCGCGCTCGGTGGGACTCGATACGCCGCGTCCCGCGGCTACTCGACCAGCAGCAGGGCCCGAGTATTCGGAAGAGGGCCGCGACCCGGAATCGCGTGCGAGCGATTCAGGGCAGCCCGACAAGACCCGCTCCACGGGAGCCACCACCCCTGGAAGCCGGCCGCGAGTCGTGTCGCGGCTCCGCCGCTACACGACCGACAAGCTCTGCCGGGCGATCTCCAGCTCCTCGTTCGTGGGGATGACGAGGACGGCGACGCGGGAGTCGTCGGTGGAGATGCGGCGGGCGCCGCGGTCGGAGGACGTGTTGCGCTCGGGGTCGAGCTCGATGCCCAGGCCCTCGAGGCCGCGGAGGGCGCCGGCGCGGACGGCGGCGACGTTCTCGCCGACTCCCGCCGTGAACACCACGGCGTCGACGCGGCCCAGCTGGGCGTAGAAGGCCCCGATGTAGTGGCGGAGGCGGTGGTAGTAGACCTCGAGCCCGGCGCGGGCCTGCTCGTCGCCGGCCTCGGCCGCCTCCTGGACGTCGCGCATGTCGCCGCGACCCGTGAGGCCGAGGAGGCCGCTTCGGCGGTTGAGGAGGGTGTCGAGCTCGTCGATCGAGAGGCCCGCCTTGCGGGCCAGGTGGAAGACGACGGCCGGGTCGAGGTCGCCGGAGCGGGTGCCCATCACCAGGCCCTCGAGCGGGGTCATGCCCATCGAGGTCTCGACGGAGACGCCGCCGTCGACGGCGCAGGCGGACGCTCCGTTGCCCAGGTGCAGGACGATCGTCTTCAGGTCGGAGCGGCGGCGGCCGAGGTAGGCGGCGGCGGCCTCCGAGACGAACTTGTGCGAGGTGCCGTGGAAGCCGTAGCGGCGGACGCGGTGCTTCTCGGCGAGTTCGGCGGGCAGCGCGTAGGTCGACGCCTCGGCCGGGATCGTGTGGTGGAAGGCGGTGTCGAAGACGGCGACGTGCGGAACGTCCGGGAAGGCCTTCTGCGCCGCCTCGATGCCCTCGAGGTTGGCGGGGTTGTGCAGCGGGGCGAGGTCGGCGAGGTCCTCGATGTTGATCTTGACCAGGTCGGTGACGACGGTGGGCTCGAAGAAGCGCTTGCCGCCGTGCACGACGCGGTGGCCCACGGCGACGGGAGGGAACTCGTCGAGGCTCGGGCCGTGCTCGCCGAACGCGCGGATCATCGCGTCGAAGCCGGCGGTGTGGTCGGGGATCGGCCCCTCGATCTCGAACGACTCCCCGTCGCGGGTGTGCTTCGTGCGGCCGGTGTCCTCGCCGATCCGCTCGACGAGGCCGCTGGCGAGCGTCTCCTCGGTGGTCATCTCGATGAGCTGGTACTTGAACGACGACGATCCGCTGTTGACGACGAGGACGACGGACATGAGGGGACTCCTGGGGTGATCGGGGTCGGGAGGGGCGGCGGCGGGGTCGCCCCTAGCGCACCACGGGGATGGCGGCGGTGGGCGGGACGATGGCCTGGGTGGCGGCCTGGATGGCCGTGATCGCGACGGTGTTGACGATGTCCTGCACGAGCGCGCCGCGCGAGAGGTCGTTGACCGGCTTGCGCAGACCCTGGAGGACCGGTCCGATGGCGACGGCGCCGGCCGAGCGCTGCACGGCCTTGTAGGTGTTGTTGCCCGTGTTGAGGTCGGGGAAGATGAACACCGTCGCGCGCCCGGCGACCTGGGAGCCGGGCATCTTCGAGGCCGCGACCGCCGCGTCGGCCGCCGCGTCGTACTGGATCGGGCCCTCGACGAGCAGGTCGGGCCGGCGCTCACGCACCAGAGCCGTCGCCGCGCGGACCTTCTCGACGTCGGCGCCGGCTCCGCTCTCGCCGGTGGAGTAGGAGAGCATCGCGATGCGGGGGTCGATCCCGAACTGCTGGGCGGTCTCGGCGGACGAGATCGCGATGTCGGCGAGCTGCGCCTCGGTGGGGTCGGGGTTCACCGCGCAGTCGCCGTAGACCAGCACGCGGTCGGCGAGCGCCATCAGGAACACGCTCGAGACGACGGAGACGCCCGGGCTCGTCTTGATGATCTCGAAGCCGGGGCGGATGGTGTGCGCGGTCGTGTGCGCGGCTCCCGAGACCATCCCGTCGGCCAGGCCGAGCTGCACCATCATCGTGCCGAAGTAGGAGACGTCCGTGACGGTGTCGTAGGCGTGGTCGTAGGTGATGCCCTTGTGCGCGCGGATGCGGGCGTACTCCTCGGCGAAGCGCGCGCGGTGCTCGGGGTCGAGGGTGCTCAGCACGCGCGCGCCGTCGAGGTCGAGGCCGAGGCCCGCCGCACGGGCGCGGATCTCGGCCTCCTCGCCGAGGATCGTGAGCCGGGCGATGCCGCGCTTGAGCACGGTCGCGGCGGCACGGAGGATCCGGTCGTCGCCGCCCTCGGGCAGGACGATGTGGCGGTCGGCGATGCGCGCGCGCTCGATCAGCCCGTACTCGAACATCAGCGGCGTGACGACCTCGGACCGGCCGACGTCGAGGAGGGTGAGCAGCTCGACCGCGTCGACCGCCTCCTGGAAGAGGGCGAGGGAGGTGTCGCGCTTGCGCGGGGAGTCGGCCGCCAGGCGGCCGCGGGCCGCGGTGACGCGGACGGCGGTGTCGTAGGTGCCGAGCTCGGTCATCACGATCGGCACGCGGCTGTCGACGCCCTCGATCAGCCGGACGATCGGCTCCGGCAGCTCGAAGCCGCCGTTGAGGATGATGCCGGTGACCGTGGGGAACGTGCCGGAGGCGTACGCCATGATCACGGCGAGGACGACCTCGGGCCGGTCGCCGGGGACGATCACGACGCCGCCCTCGGTGAGCCGCGGCAGGACGTTCACCATCGACATGCCGGCGATCACCACGCCGAGCGCCTCGCGGCCGAGCAGCTCCGGATCGCCCGCGACGACGACGCCGTCGACCGCCTCGACCAGGCGGGACAGGCTCGGAGCGACGAGGAACGGATCCTCGCGGATCGCCCAGACCGGGACGGTGGCGGGGATGCTCTCGCGGATCGCGGCGACGGCGTCGGCGGCGGTGTCGGGATCGGCGCGGTTCGCGATCACTCCGATGAGGCTCGCGTGGGCCGTGCGCAGCTCGACCGAGGCGAGCTCCGTGATCTGGCGCATCTCCTCCGGCGTGCGCGCGGGAGCCTGGCCCAGCTGCTCGCTGCGGGACGAGTCCCGGCCGGTGAGGACGAGCAGGACCGGGGCACCGAGGTTGGCGGCGATGCGGGCGTTGTAGCCGAGCTCGGTGGGGCTGCCGACGTCCGTGTAGTCGGAGCCGAGGATGACGACGGCGTCGCACCGGGCCTCGACGCCCTTGTACCGCTCGACGATCCGCGAGAGCGCCGCCTCGCCGTCGGCGTGGACGTCCTCGTAGGTGACGCCGATGCAGTCCTCGTAGGCGAGGCCCGAGTCGGAGTGGCCGAGCAGCATCTCGAGCACGTAGTCCGGCTCGGAGGTGGAGCGGGCGATCGGGCGGAAGACGCCGACCCGCTGCACCTGGCTGCTGAGCGCATCGAGGACGCCGAGGGCGACCGTGGACTTGCCCGAATGACCTTCGGCGGACGAGATGTAGATGCTCTGAACCATCGGATCCAGCCTACCGAGGGGGTCCCTCCGCCTGGCTGAGTAGAGGCCAGGGATGGGAGGGCGTGCATGGCGCGCGGCTGTGGAGGAGCGTCCGCAGTCGGTAGGGCCTCGTAGCGGCTGTGCGGCGGTCCATCGGCGGAGCAGGCGGGCCGGTTAACGGAAGAAGACCCCCCGCGCACCCGCCAGAGCCCGGTTACCCTTGCTGCGTTTCCGCCCTGGGGGAGTTGGCCTGGATGGCGCCACGCGGGGAGCCGGGTGACAGTCTAACCGACGACGGCGGCCGAGGAGAGCGGGGCGTGTCGGGGTCGTGGTCAGCGGGAGCCTCCGACACCGGCTAGTATCGATGAGTCGCGGCTCAGGTCGTGCCAGGAGGATTCGCCTAGTGGCCTATGGCGCACGCTTGGAAAGCGTGTTGGGTGAAAGCCCTCGGGGGTTCGAATCCCCCATCCTCCGCGAACGGTGTCCGTTGCTCTCGCCAGCACGGGCACCGTTTTGTTTAACCGGTGCGGGCGATCGTCGAGGCCCGGTCGACCGGTGCAGGCGTCCATCGGAGCGGCGCGCTCACGCAACGCCGGGTTCGCGCCGCCGGCGCACACGCAGCCGTAGCCGACGACCTCGCGCCGATTGCGGGAGATCAGCCGTAGAGGTGGTTCGTCCGCGCGCAGGAGTCGGAGCAGAACGCGCCACGACGGGCGACGAGCGGGGCCGAGCAGACGGGGCGGAAGAAGAGTTCGGCTATGGATCGCGACATGGTCCGACCGTAGGTGCCGGTCCCGGATCGTGCCCGTCGCCATCCGTATTACGACGACGCGGACGACAGGGCGGCGATACGGACCCTCCGGCGACGCCGACCGTCAGTCGGCGATGCGCTCGAGCCATTCGTCGAGCAGGAGCCGCTCCCCCGCGCTGAGGGGCTCGATCTGCGGCAGCGCGGTCCGCAGGGCGACGGCGTGCGCGACGACCGCACGGGCGGCGGGATCGGTGGGGCCCGCCTCCGCTGTGGTGATCGCCGCGAGGACGGACTCGCGCGAGCGGGACGAGAGCTCGTCGTCGGGGTCGGCGAGGGCGGTCAGCGTGAGGGTGCAGCCGAGCGCGGCCGACTGGAGCAGGCGGGAGGCACGCTCGACGTCGACGGTGAGGCGGCCGGCTTCGGCGACGGCCCGGACCGCGTCGAGGAGGACGCCCCGGGACAGGCGCGCCGCCTCCGACTCCTCCCCCGGCCGTGCGGTGAACATCAGCGCGTAGAGGTGCGGTTCGGCGAGTCCGAAGGCGACGTGGTGATCCCAGGCGGCACGGAGCGCGTCGACCGGGTCGGCCGGCGCCTCGCTCCGCTCGAAGTCGGCGAGGGCCGTGGCGAATCCGGCTGCGGCGGCCGAGTCGAGCAGCCCGCGCAGGTCGCCGAACGTCCGGTAGATCGTGGGGGCCTGCACCCCCGCCGCCGCGCTGATCGCCCGCGTCGACACCGCGTCCCGCCCGCCGTCCGCCAGCAGCTCGACCGTCGCTCGGAGGATCCGCTCCCGCGTCGTCCCGCTCTCACTCATGCTACCGACGCTAACACGCTCCCGTTAGCGCCTCGTCTCCCCGAGCGGCCCGGGTCGCGTCAGCGCCGTCGGGCGGTCCCGAAGATCCCGCGGACCACCTCGCGCAGCAGCGTCCTGCCGGCGCTCGAGCCCAGCACCTCCTCGACGACCGTCTTGTCGCGGCGGGTGGTGCGGGTCCCGCGGGAGGTCGGTGCCGTGCGCCGTCGGGAGCGCTCGGCGGCCTGGTCGGCGGCGCGCTCGGCGGCGGCCCGCTCCTTCGCGCGGCGGGCGGCGTCCGCGGTCTCCTCCTTGGCGCGACGCGCGTCCTCCTTCGCGCGGCGGGCGTCGTCGGCGGCCTGCTGCTCGGCGGCGGCGCGGGCCTCCTCGGCGTCGGCGGCGGCGTCGAGCCGGCGGGTGAGGATCTCGCGGGCGGAGTCGCGGTCGAGGGGCGTGCCGTAGCGCGCGAGGAGCGGGGACCTCTGGACGCTCGCCTCGCGGTCGGCCTCGGGGGTGGGCTTCATCGAGCCGAGCGGGGCGCGGAGACGCGTCCAGGCGACCGGGGTCGGGGCGCCGCGCTCGTTCATGACCGTCACGATCGCCTCGCCGATGGGGAGCGCCTGGAGGACCTCGCCGAGGTCGTAGTCGCTCTCGGGGTAGGTCGAGACGGTGGCGCGGAGGGCCTTGGCATCGTCCGGCGTGTGCGCGCGGAGCTGGTGCTGCACGCGGGAGCCGAGCTGGGCGAGGACGTCGCCGGGCACGTCCTTCGGGGTCTGCGTGACGAAGACGATGCCGACGCCCTTGGAGCGGATGAGGCGCACGGTCTGGGTGATCGCGGCGAGGAAGTCCTTCGACGCGTCGCGGAAGAGCAGGTGCGCCTCGTCGAAGAAGAACACCAGCTTCGGCTTGTCGAGGTCGCCGACCTCCGGCAGGTCGTTGAAGAGGTCGGCGAGCAGCCACATCAGGAAGGTGGAGAACAGAGCCGGTCGGTCGGCGACTCCGGGGACCTCGAGGAGGCTGACGACGCCGCGCCCGCCGGCGGCGAGGCGGAGGAACTCGGCCGTGTCGATCTCGGGCTCGCCGAAGAACACGTCGGCGCCCTGGTCGGCGAACGCGATCAGCTCGCGGAGGATCACGCCGGCGGTCGCCTTGGACAGCCCGCCGAGCTCGGCGAGCTCCGCCTTGCCCTCGTCGCCGACGAGGTAGGTGAGCACGGCGCGGAGGTCGGACAGGTCGACGAGCGGGAGACCGGCGCTCTCGGCGTAGTGGAAGACGAGGCCGAGGCTCGACTCCTGCGTGTGGTTGAGGCCGAGCACCTTCGCGAGCAGCAGCGCGCCGAATCCCGTCACGGTGGCGCGGACGGGGACGCCGGTGCCGATGCCGCCGAGCGCGAAGTACTCGGCGGGGGCCGCCTCCGCCCGCCAGTCCTGGCCGATGCCGCGGGTGCGGGCGAGCAGCGCGTCGGTCGCCGTGCCCGGAGTGGCGAGGCCGGAGAGGTCGCCCTTGATGTCCGCAGCGAAGACGGGGACGCCGTGGGCCGAGAGCTGCTCGGCGAGGACCTGCAGCGTCTTCGTCTTGCCGGTGCCGGTCGCGCCGACGACGAGGCCGTGCCGGTTGAGCATGCCGAGCGGAATGCGGACGGGCACGTCGATCCGCGCGTCGCCGTTGACGAGGGCGCCGAGCTCGAGGGCCGGGCCGGTGAACGCGTACCCGGCGCGACAAGACGGTCGTCGAGGAGGTGCTGGGCTCGAGCGCCGGCAGGACGCTGCTGCGCGAGGTGGTCCGCGGGATCTTCGGGACCGCCCGAC
>NZ_PSWK01000044.1:0-15979 GCF_002932735.1 Rathayibacter sp. AY1B7 | reverse complement strand
GAGCGGCCTTCGTGTCCGACTTCGGCCTGGCCGAGCTGACTGCGCAGACCGGCACGAGCGGCTCCAACGGCATCGTCTCGGTCGAGACGCCCGGCGCCGTCGTCCTCGCGATCGTGCTCCTCGTCCGGCCCGCCGGCGGGGGAGCGCCCGGCGCAGCCACGGCGTCCGCGGGCCCGTCCTCGGCGCCGTCCGGGACCGCTCCGGCGACGTCCGCCGCTCCCGGCTCCGCGGAGGCGGCCGACGGCGCCGCCGCCCCCGCGCCGACGGCCTCCGCCGCTCCGTCCGACACCGAGTCGGGCACCGCATCCGACGCTCCTTCCGTGATCGTCTCCTTCGCCTCCACCCCCGCCTCCGTCGACTGCGAGGGCGACCGCACCGCATCCGTCCCGCTCGCCCTGTCGTGGGAGACGAGCGGAGGCGCCACCGCCCGCCTGGCCGTCGGCACCACCGACGCGAGCGCGGGCGAGCCCGTCGACCTCGCGGCGTCCGGCTACACCGCCGTCACCGCCGACTGCCGCGACTCCGAGACCCTGATCACCCTCGCCGTCCTCGCTCCCGACGGCACCACCGCCCAGCGCACCCTCGTCGTCCCCGCCTCCTGAGCCGCTCCGCCCGCGTGGAGGCGGTCACGGAGGCGTCGAGCGGCCCCGGCACGGCAGAATGGGACACGATGACCTCCACACCCCCTCCGCTCGGCCTGCTCCTCGACGTCGACGGGCCCATCGCGAGTCCCGTCACGCGCACGATCTCGATCCCCGAGATCGCCGACGACCTCGTCACCCTGGCCAACGCCGGCATCCCGATCGTGTTCAACACGGGCCGCTCCGACGCGTTCCTGCGCGAGCGGGTCCTGCCCGCGCTCCTCGAGCGCGGCGTCTCGGCCGAGGCCCGCATCGTCTGCGTCTGCGAGAAGGGCGCCGTCTGGTTCACCGTCGACTACCGCGGCACCTCGGAGCCGATCGTCGACGAGTCGCTCGCGATCCCCGAGCCGGTGGCCCGCGACCTCGAGCGGATGATCCGCTCCGACTACGACGACCTGGTCTTCTTCGACGAGACCAAGCGCGCCATGGTCTCGGCCGAGCAGCTGGTCGACCTGCCGAGCGAGGACTACCTCGAGCGCCAGCTCGTGTTCGACGCCGACGCCCTGCAGATCATGACCGCCGCGGGCCTGGGAGTCGAGCGCCGCGGCATCCGGTACCCGAACGAGGAGGGGACGGTCGACTTCCGCATCGACCCGACCGTCATCTCGACCGACATCGAGTCGAACCGGCTCGGCAAGGACCTCGGCGCCCAGCGCGCCGTGGAGCTGCTCGGAGCGACCGGCGCGATCCCGCAGCGCTGGCGCACGGTCGGCGACTCCCGGAGCGACTACGCGATGGCCGACTGGCTGTTCGAGCACGCCTACGACGTCGCCCACGTCGACGTGCGGCCCGCGGAGGGCGTGCCCGAGAAGCCCTACCCGGTCCTCGTCGTCGACGGAGCCGTGAACGATGCGGCCGGCGCCGCCGTGCTCCGCCGCTGGACGGAGCTCGTCGCCGACGAGACGACGCCCGAGGTCGGCGGCGCGATCTCGCTCCATGCCCGGAGCTGATCCGCAACCCTCGTCCCTCGTCGCTCAGGCCCGTTAGCGTTCGAGCATGAGAATCGCAGTCACCGGTGGATCCGGCAAGCTCGGCCGCCACGTCGTCACCCGCCTCCGCGCCTCCGGGCACGAGGTCTTCAACCTGGACCGCGCGGGGGACCGCGGCGCGGGCTTCGTCCGCATCGACATCGCCGACTACGGCCAGGTCGTGGACGCGCTGCAGTCGGTCAACGACCAGTACGAGGGCATCGACGCGCTCGTGCACCTCGCCGCGATCCCCGCGCCGGGCCTCGTGCCCGACGTCGCCACGTTCCACAACAACATGATCGCGACGTTCAACGCGTTCCACGGAGCGATCCGTGCCGGCATCCGCAACGTCGTCTACGCCTCCAGCGAGACCGTGCTGGGCCTGCCCTTCGACGTCCCGCCGCCCTACATCCCGGTCGACGAGCAGTACCCGGCGCGCCCGGAGTCGGTCTACTCGCTCACCAAGCACCTCGAGGAGCAGATGGCGATCGAGCTGTGCCGCTGGCACCCGGACCTGAAGATCATGGGCCTGCGCTTCTCGAACGTCATGGACGAGGCCGACTACGCCGAGTTCCCGTCGTTCGACTCCGACGCGCTGCTGCGCAAGTGGAACCTCTGGGGCTACATCGACGGACGCGATGGAGCGCAGGCGGTCGAGAAGGCGCTGCTCGCCGAGACGACCGGGTTCGACCGCTTCATCATCGCCGCGGCCGACACCGTGATGACGCGCCCCAACGCCGAGCTGGTGGCCGAGGTGTTCCCCGGCGTCGAGCTGCGCGGCGACCTCGGGACCACCGGGACCCTGCTCTCGATCGACCACGCCCGCGAGGTCCTCGGCTACGCCCCCGAGCACTCCTGGCGCGACTCGCAGCAGGGCTGACCCGCGGGCCCGGCGCATCGGGATCCGCGCTGTTCGTCGGTGGGGTGGATCCCGATACGCGGGCTGCGCCCGCTCCTCGATCAGCAGGGGTGCGGTCGGCCCGTGACCGTGCCGGTCGAGGAGCGGCAGCGCGGCGTCTCGAGACCCGCCCTGTTCGTGCGCGGTTCGGCTCGCCGCCGCACGCACGAGCGCGCCCGGTCCGCAGGACGCCTGCAGGCCGGGCGCGCTCCGTGGAGCCGAGGATCAGCTCGGGATGTAGTTGAAAGTGTCGGGGTCGGGGCCGGTGCGGTGGCCGCGGTCGAGCGCCGTGATGTCGGTCATCGCCTCGTCGTCGAGCTCGAAGTCGAAGAGGGCGAAGTTCTCCTCCACGCGCTTGCGGGTGACCGACTTCGGGAAGACGATGTCGCCGCGCTGGATGTGCCAGCGGAGCACGACCTGCGCCGGGCTGCGGTCGACGTTGCGCGCGATGCGGGTGATGGTGTCGTCGTCGAGGACGAGGCCCTGCGCGATCGGCGACCAGGCCTCGGTCGCGATGCCGTGCTCGGTGCCGTAGGCGCGGAGCTCCTGCTGCACGAGGTAGGGGTGCACCTCGATCTGGTTCACGGCCGGGACGATGGTCGCCTCGGCGCGGAGCCGGTTGAGGTGGTTGGTCTGGAAGTTGGAGACGCCGATCGCCTTCGCCTTGCCGCTGCGGTAGATCTCCTCCATCGCCTTCCAGGTCTCCAGGTAGTCGCCCACGTTCGGGAGCGGCCAGTGGATGAGGAAGAGGTCGACGTAGTCGAACTTCAGCTCGCCGAGGGTGACGTCGATCGCGGCGAGAGCGTCCTCGCGGGCGTGGAAGCCGTTGTTGAGCTTGCTGGTCACGAAGACCTCGGAGCGGTCGAGGCCGGAGGCGCGGACGGCCTCGCCGACGCCCGCCTCGTTGCCGTACATCTCGGCGGTGTCGATGTGGCGGTAGCCGACCTCGAGGGCCGCCAGGGTCGCGTCCTTGGTCTCGGCCGGGTCGATCTGGAACACGCCGAAGCCCAGCTGCGGGATCTCCACGCCGTTGTTCAGGGTGATCGTGGGGACCGTTGCGGTGTCGTCGCTCATGAGCGAGTACGTCCTTTCGTCGGGGCGAGGGCGCAGTGGAGCCGCGCCGTCGTGCCTCCAGTCCATCGCCTGCGGCTCTCAGCATCAACCCCTTGCGCGCTCGGCGGACATCCAGCTTCCCCGCGGAGGAGGAGTCGGATCCCCTGAGCAGAGGTGCGCCCGCTCCGGGAACGCCGAAGGCCCCCGGCACGGATGCCGGGGGCCTTCGGGGAGCGCGACTTACGCGCGGGACTTGCGGCCGACGATCGCGCCGTAGATGAGGAGGACGACGATCGCACCGACGACGGAGACGATGATGCTCACGATGTTGATGCCGTTGACGGCGTCCTGGATGCCGAACAGCGTGCTAAGGAAGCCGCCGAGCAGCGCGCCCACGATGCCGAGGACGATCGTGATGATCCATCCGCCGCCCTGCTTGCCCGGGAGGATGAGCTTGGCGAGCGCCCCGGCGATGAGGCCGAGGATGATCCAGCTGATGATGCCCATGATGTTTCTCCTTCAGTTCGTGCTCGATCGGCCGTTCCGATGCGAGCGGAGACACCGGCGGGCCGGTGTCCGGTGAGTCGTGGAAGCGGGGGTCAGCGGAGGCGGCGCTGCACCTTGTCGCGGGCCTTGCTCGCGATGGCGGTGAGCTGCTTGGCCTCGCGCTTGGAGGTCTTCTTGAGCTTCTTGCGGGTCTTCTTCGTGGCCGGGTCGTTCCACACGCCGAGTGCGAGGTGGCGCAGCTCTTCGTAGCGGCCACGGCCGGCGCGGGAGCCGAACACGTAGGCGGTGAAGGCGACCAGTGCCAGCAGGACGAGGCGGGGATTCATGCGGTGACCCTTCCATCGGAGAGCACCGGGTCGTGCTCGACACCCATTTGACTCTCCTGCGCAATCCGTGACAAACCACGGCCCGACCATTGACAGGGACCCCTCGCATCGTGTTCCGCGTGCGCGTGTACCCGATTCAGCCGCAGGCCGGAGACGTCTCGGACGGGAAGCGAGCGTGGAGGTAGTGGCCGTAGCCGCCCTCGACCCGGTTGTCGCGGCGGCCGGAGGTGACCACCTCGCCGCGGTCCGTCGCTCCGACCCGGGCGCCGCTCGCGCGCAGCCGCTCGACGAGCAGGACGTCCTCGTGCAGCGGCTCCCGGCCGAAGCCGCCCGCCGCGAGGTATGCGCTCGCGCGGACGCCGAGGTTCGCGCCGTGGATGCTGCCGATCGACTCCTCCCGCGCGCGGACGTCTCGCCAGCGCGAGTAGGCACCGGGGGAGAGGTCGGCCGGGTCGGGCCTAACCGTGCCGAGCAGCGCGTCGTGCCGTCGGGAGTGCTCGACGTGGGCGGCCAGCCAGTCGCGGGGGACCACGGTGTCGGCGTCGGTGTTGGCGATCCACACCTGCTCGAGCGGAGCAGCGACGGAGGAGAGGGCGTGCGCGATCCCGGCGGAGCGGGCGGCGCCGACTCCGCAGCGGGCGAGCTCCAGCACCTCGGCGCCGGCGGCACGGGCCCGCTCGACGGTCGCGTCGGAGCAGCCGTCCGCGGCGACCACGAGGCGCATCCCGATTCCGGGCGCCCGATGGGCGAGGTGGGTCGCGCTCGCCCGGACGGAGGCGATCAGGCCGCCGATCCGCTCCTCCTCGTCGAGGGCCGGGACGACGACCAGCACCTGCGCGAGCCGGCTCACACCAGCCCCGTCCGGCGGGCGACCGAGCGGGAGTCGCGGGCGTGGACCTCGAGCAGGACGTCCTCCTCCTCGTGGCGGGCGAGGCGGTGCAGGCCCAGCTCCGCCACGGCGGACTGCACGGCGTCGCCGTCCAGAGCGAGCCCCTCGATCGGATGCCGCCAGTGCACGGTGACGAGCTCCCCCGCGGGGGCGAGGGCGTCGCGGATGGTGCGCAGCACGCCGGGGAGGGCGTCGCCGAGGTAGTAGCCGACCTCCGAGAGCACGACCAGGTCGAACGGACCCTCCGGCACGCCGCGGGTGATGTCGTGGTGCTCGACCCGCACGTGCTCGAGCGGAGCGAGGCGGCGGGCGGCGCGCTCGACGGCGGCGCTCGACACGTCGATCGCCAGCAGGCGGTCGGCCCGGTCGGCCAGCGCCTCGGCCAGCACGCCGATCGAGGCGCCGATCTCCAGCACGGAGCCGTAGCGCTGCTCCGGCAGGCTCGCGAGGGTCAGGGCGCGCTTGCGCTGCTCGTACCAGCGGCTCGTGTACCCCCACGGGTCCTCGTGGCGGGCGTACAGCTCGTCGAAGTAGCTCATGCGATCCTCACCAGCCGGTCGTCCCCGGTGAAGGTGCGCAGGAAGAGCGGATGGAGCACCGGACCGGTCCCGTCGGGCCCGGGGCGGGTCTGGCTGGGATAGCGGGAGCGGGCACGGCGGGTGCGCTCGAGCAGCTCGTCGTCGAGCGGCAGGCGCACGAGGTCGCCCCACGGCACCTCGGGGTCCTCCGGGACCGCCCAGTGCCACAGCCAGATCGGCGCGGCGAGCAGCGGCTGCCCGAGCTCGCGCGCGACCTCCGCGCAGATCTCGCCGACCACGCGGTGGTCCCGGTGCCCGTCCCCGGTCCAGGTGGAGAGGAGCAGGACGGTCCCGGGGGCGCCGGCCGCCCGCTCGCGCACCTCGCGTGCGATGCGCTCGTGGTGCTCCGGGGTCGCCGAGTCCGGCACGTCGAGGAAGGCGAGCCCGATGCCGGGGCCGAGCTCCGCCAGTGCGTCCGAGGCCTCCCGCCGGCGCTCGGCAGCGAGGTCCGCGTCCCGCTCCCCATGGGCCGCGGCTCCGTCGGTCACGACGACGACGTCGACCGCGATCCCGCGCCGACGCGCGAGCGCGATGGTGCCGCCGCAGCCGAGGGTCTCGTCGTCGGCGTGCGCCACGACCACCAGGACGCGCCGGATCCCGTCGGGCAGGGTCAGCTCCGGGAGGCGGTCGCGGCGGCCGTCCGCGGTCCAGCGCTCGAGAGGAGTGCCCTCGAGGCGCCCGTCGAAGGGCCGGCTCACCAGGAGGCCGCCTCGCCCGAGGCGAGCACGGCGCGGCCGAGAGCGGCGTCGTCGCGCTCGGCGTGGTGCTGGCGGACGTAGAGCGCGAGGTCGGCGACGCGCTTGGCGTGCTCGGCGTCGAGGGCGAGCGGAGCCGGGCCGAGCGCGCGGCCGGCGCGGAGCAGGATCTCCTCGACCGCTCCGGCGACGCTCGCCCGCACGCGCTTGGCGAGCAGTGAGCCGCGGGGGCCGTCGGCCTCGCCCGCGTCGACCGCCGCGGCGGCCTCGTCCAGCGCCCGGCGCGACGCGGAGAGCGCCGTGTCGATCGCTCCGAGGTGGGCCAGGAGGTGCGGGTCCTCGCGTCGGGCTGCCGCTGCCGCGACGGCAGCCGCGACTCCGAGGGCTCCGCCGTGCCAGCAGGCGGCGACGCCGATGCCGCCCCAGGCGAAGCCGGGCCGCGAGAGGTACCAGCCGGCGTCCCCCACGGGGACGGCGCGGGTGCCGGAGAAGCGGACCGGTCCGCTGGGCACCTCCGTCAGGCCCCGCGCGTGCCAGGCGTCCTGCTCCGGCGTCGCCGACCCGTCGCGCAGCGCCACGGCGAAGAGGCGGCGCTCGCCGGAGGCGTCGCCGACGTGGGCGGTGACGAGGGCGGCGTCGAGGCGGTCGGCCAGCGAGCACCAGGGCTTCACTCCGTCGAGCAGCCAGTCGCCGTCGCTCTCGCGCGCGACCAGAGGATCCCCGCCGCCCTCGGCCGCGAAGACCCCCCAGGCGGCGTCGGCGGCGACTCCGAGTCCGGACGGGTCGAGCTCCGCCTCGCCGAGGATCGCGAGAGCGTCGAGGTGCGGCTCCACCGCGCGCGCGACGCCGAGGTCGTGCCGAGCCAGGCGCTCGAGGAGACCGTGCAGCTCGGCGGTGCGACCGGTGCCGGGCCGGGGCGCGTCGGCGCTCAGACCGCGCGCGAAGCCGAGCGCGCCGTCGACGTCGTGGGGGAGGAGAGAGGAGGAGTGCTGGTCCATCGCCTCCGAAACTACGCAGTCGAGCGGGCGGCGTCCGGCGATTGTCCCCGAACGGACGGGGTGCTAAGCGTCAGATGTCAAGGTCGTTGATCCTGTGCAGGAGAGAGGCGAAGAGCTCGACGTCGGCGAGCGCCCAGCTGCGCAGCTCCTCGTGCATCAGCGCCTGGTTCGAGCTGCGGATCTCGCGCAGCCGCGCGGCGGTCGCCGGAGTCACCGAGAGGATCGTGGCGCGGCCGTCCTGCGGGTCGGGGGTGCGCTCGAGGAAGCCGAGGCGGTCGAGCGCCGTGATCTGGCGGCTGAGCGCCGACTTGTCCATCTCGAGGAGCTCGGCCAGCACGCCCGAGTGCACGGGTCCGCGGCGCTCGAGCGCCGAGATCGTCTTGTAGCCCAGTGGCGTCAGCTCCGGGTGGAGACGCTCGGCGTAGGAGCGCATCGCCGCCCGCACACGGTTGAAGAGGGTGCTGAGCTCGCCCTCCACCGAGGCGATCGCGGAGTCGACGTCGCGGGCGGAGTCGGGGGTCGGGCCGGTCATGCCTCCAGCATCCCGCGCGCGGGCCCTCCTCCTCGACTTGCGCCCGCGCGCCGCGATGACGTACGCTTCCCGAAGCCAAAGACCGCCGGTTTCCGGTGTGCGCACGAGCAGGGCCCCGGCCCCGCGGATCGCCACCGGACGAAGGATTCGCGAAGCGAATTGCCCGCGCAGGTGCACGAGTTCAGTTCCGCCTCACCGCGATCCCGAAGCTCCGCGCCCCTGTGCCGGAGCTTTTTTCTTTGCCTGCCTTCGGGCTACCGGCACGAGAATTCACAGGAGTAGCCATGGCGAACAAGGAAGCCTCGGTTGCCGAACTCACGGAGAAGTTCCAGAGCTCGACGGCCGTTCTGCTGACCGAGTACCGCGGTCTCACTGTTGCTCAGCTCAAGACGCTGCGCAAGGACATCAGTGAGCACGCAACCTACGCCGTGGTGAAGAACACGCTGACCAAGATCGCGGCGAACAACGCCGGTATCTCGTCCTTCGACGACGAGCTCGCTGGCCCCTCGGCCATCGCGTTCGTGCACGGCGACCCTGTCGCCGTCGCGAAGTCGCTGCGTGCCTTCGCCAAGGCAAACCCTCTCCTCGTGGTCAAGGGCGGTTACTTCGACGGTAACCCGCTGACCGCAGAAGAGGTGGGCAAGCTCGCCGACCTCGAGTCCCGCGAAGTTCTGCTCGGCAAGCTCGCCGGCGCCTTCAAGGCCTCGCTGTTCGGCGCCGCATATCTGTTCAACGCTCCGCTCTCGAAGGCCGTTCGCACGGTCGAGGCGCTGCGCGAGAAGCAGGAGTCCGCGAGCTGACGTCTTCCCCTTCCGGGAAGCAGTGCGCGCGCGGTTCGTAGACAAAGAAAAACAAGGAGAAAAATCATGGCAAAGCTCACGCAGGACGAGCTCATCGAGGCCTTCAAGGAGCTCACGCTCATCGAGCTCTCGGAGTTCGTCAAGAAGTTCGAAGAGGTCTTCGAGGTCACCGCTGCGGCGCCCGTCGCCGCCGCCGGTGTGGCCGGCCCGGCCGCCCCCGCCGAAGAGGTCGAGGAGCAGACCGAGTTCGACGTCGTGCTCGAGGCCGCCGGCGAGAAGAAGATCCAGGTCATCAAGGAGGTGCGCGCCCTCACCAGCCTCGGCCTCGGTGAGGCGAAGGCGCTCGTCGACGGTGCCCCCAAGGCGGTCCTCGAGGCCGTCAACAAGGAGACCGCCGAGAAGGCCAAGGCTCAGCTCGAGGGCGCCGGCGCGACCGTCACCGTCAAGTAATCCCCTTCACCCGTCGCGGGTGCCGGCTCCGGCCGGTCGCTCGTCGGGGTGACGCAGGCACGCCTGCAGACGCAGGGCGTCGTCTCCTCGGAGGCGGCGCCCTTCGTCGTTCCCGCCCGACGGAGGCCCGCGCCCCTAGGATCGGAGCGTGACTGCTCACGATCTGCTCGCCGGGCTCCCCGCCCGCGACGTCCCGCCCAGCGAGGTCTCGCTCAGCGAGCTCCTGAGCGACTTCGTCTCGGTGACGCACCGGATCACCCGCCTCGCCGCCCAGGCGACCGGCAACCAGGAGTCGCAGGCCGTCTGGCGCACGCTCTCGGTGCTCCTCTCGATGGGCCCGATGCGCCTGGGGGAGCTCGCCTCCCAGAGCCGCGTCTCGCAGCCCACGATGACCAAGATCGTGAAGAACCTCGTCGAGACCGGCTGGCTCGACCGCATCGCCGATCCCCTCGACGCGCGCGCCTGGCAGATCCGCCTGGCTCCCGCCGGCGCGGACGCGCTGAACGCCTGGCGGACCGACCTCGGCGACGCGCTGACGCCGATCTTCGCCGATCTGACTCCGGAGGACCGCCGCGTCCTCGAGCGCGCCGTCGAGATCATGCACGAGCGCCTCGTCGTCGGCCCGCGCGACTGACCCCCTCCCGCACGGTTCCGCCGCGCGGCACACTGGTCGCGTGCAGATGCGACTCGAGCTCGTCCCCCTCCCCGTCGGCGACGTCGGCCGCGCGGTCGCCTTCTACACGGAGGTGATGGGCTTCCACCTCGACCACGACGTGCGGCCCTCCGCCGCGATGCGCGTGGTCCAGCTCACCCCGCCCGGCTCGGCCTGCTCGATCGTGGTCGGCAGCGGGATGGGCCCCGGTCCGGAGGAGGGCGTCGTCCGCTCCCTCCACCTCGTCGTCGACGACATCGCCGCCGCTCGCGCGGAGCTCGTCGGCCGCTCGCTCGAGATCAGCGAGGTCCAGGACCTGGGCGGCGTGCAGTACGCGTACTTCGCCGATCCGGACGGCAACACCTGGGCGCTCCAGGAGATCGGGAGCAGGACGCCCCCGGAGTGAGTCAGTCCTCGGGCCAGCGGACCCGGGCGTCGACGTCGGGGTGCTTGCGCAGCCAGGCCGCGACGAAGGGGCAGCGCGGGACGACCGTGCCGCCCGCCTCCGTGATCGCGGTGACCGCGGCCCGCGCGAGGATGCTCCCGAGGCCGTGGCCCTCCCACGCGTCGTCGACGACGGTGTGGGTGAGCGTCACCTCGTCGCCCTGACGGGTGTACGCGGCGAAGCCGGCCGGGGTGCCGCCGACCTCGATCACGAAGCGGGACCGCTCGGGGACGTCGCGGACGGTGGGGGTGTCGGAGTCGCTCATGCTCCGATTCTCGCCCCCCGCGGCGCCGAGGTGCTGGTGCGGATCACCAGCGAGGCGGGGATCAGCGTGTGGCGGGCCGGGGGAGGGGGCTCGCCTCGACCGAGGGCGGCCAGCGCGTCCAGCACCAGCGCGACCGCGAGCTCGCCCTGCTGGCGCGGGTCCTGGCGGATCGAGCTGAGACCGAAGAGCTCGGCGAGGGGGTGGTCGTCGATCCCGATGACGGAGACGTCCTCGGGCACCGAGAGGCCGAGCTCGCGCGCCGCGAGGATGATCCCGATCGCGATCTCGTCGGAGGCGGCGAAGATCGCCGTCGGCCGGGTCCGCGGGTCGCCGAGGACCTGCCGTCCGGCGCTGTGCCCGCCGGGGATGTCGAAGGTGGTGGGCACGATGTCCTGCGCGCCCGGCTCGAGGCCGGCGGCCGCGAGCGCCTGGCGGAAGCCGTCGCGGCGCTGCGTGTGGACGTGGAAGTCCATCTCCTCCTCCGCGAGCCCGCCGATGTGGACGACCCGCTCGTGGCCGAGGGAGAGCAGGTGCTCCGTGGCGAGGCGGGAGGCGGCGACGTCGTCGATGCTGAAGGTGGGGATGCCGGGGAGCTCGCCGCCGATGCCGACGATGGGCTTGCCCAGGGCGAGGAGCGCCTCCGTCTCGTGCGGCGAGATCTCGAGCGTGACGGCGACGATCGCGTCGACGCGCTTGCGGACGAGGTAGTACTCGAACACGCTCCGGCGGGCGTCGAGGTGCTTGTCGATGTTGTAGAGGAGCAGGTCGTAGCCGGCGGCGAGCAGGGCGCGCTCGATGCCCTCGATGATCCCGGCGAAGAACCACTGGTTGATGATCGGGATGATCACGGCGATGTTGTTGCTGCGGCCGGTGACGAGGCTGGAGGCGTTGGCGGAGACGACGTAGCCCAGGCTCGTCGCGGCGCGCTCGACGCGCTGCTTCGTCCCCGCGGAGACGTAGCCCCGGCCGCTGAGCGCGCGCGATACCGTCGCCTTCGACACTCCTGCGAGCTCGGCCACCTCTTCGATGCCTGGCACGGCGTTCCTCCCGACCGTCCGGCCTCGATGCTGGAAACGGTTCCAGGAAGTTATACCCCGCCCGGCGGCCGGGCGTCGCGCCGAGATCGATCTCCGCCCGGCCCGGCGGCCGCGATCGCTGTTCTGACGCCGAATCGTTATCTCAGAGAGCGCTCTATCACCGGCGTTGTGCTTTCATCGTTCTTGTGGAAAGGTTTCCCTCCGTGGGAGCCCACCCACACGAATCCGGTGATCCGCTCGGAGTTCCTCCTGGCATCGCCATCACCAGCATCCGAGTCGTCGCGGCACACGCTTCGAGCCGCCACAGCCTCCCGATCCCGATCGGCGAGGAGCGGCCTGCTCGGCTGGTTCCACCACTCAATGAGGAGGAAGAATGCGGTCATCCCTGCACCGCCGTATCACCGTCCCGGTCGCCGTTCTGGCAGCGGCCGGCATCGCACTCGCGGGCTGCTCCAGCAGCAGTGACCCCAACGACCCGAACGCCGGCGGCGGCAGCTCGGCCGGCACGGTCGGCACCGCCGACGGCGTCGTCAACGTCTACGGCACCATCAACGGCGACGAGGCCACCCTTCTCGAGCAGTCCTGGGCGGACTGGGAGAAGGAGAGCGGCATCGAGATCAAGTACACGGGCGACAAGGAGTTCGAGAAGCAGATCGGCATCAAGGTCCAGGGTGGCGACACCCCCGACCTCGCGATCTTCCCGCAGCCGGGTCTGCTCGCCGACACCGTCGCCTCCGGCAAGGTGCAGGAGCTCCCCGAGGGCGCCCTCGCCAACGTCAAGCAGAACTGGTCCGAGGACTGGCAGAAGTACGGCCAGGTCGACGGCACCCAGTACGGCGCGCCGCTGATGGCGTCCGTCAAGGGCTACATCTGGTACTCCCCGGCCAAGTTCACGGAGTGGGGCGTCTCCGTTCCCACGACGTGGGACGAGATGGAGGCGCTCGGCAAGACGATCGCCGAGAAGACCGGCGGACCGTCCTGGTGCGCGGGCTTCAACTCCGGTGAGGCCTCCGGCTGGCCCGGAACCGACTGGATCGAGGACGCCGTCCTCCGCGAGGCCGGCCCCGACGTCTACGACTCCTGGGTCGCGGGCGACACCCCCTTCACCGACCCGGCCATCAAGTCCGCGTTCGACTCCGTCGGATCGATCCTCCTCGACCCGACCCTCGTCAACGCCGGCTACGGCGACGTGAAGTCGATCAACTCCACCGCCTTCGGCGACGTCGCCCAGAACATGGCGAACGGCACCTGCGCGCTGACCCACCAGGCCTCGTTCTTCGAGGGCTTCCTGACCTCGGCCGGCGCCAACGTGGCCGAGGACGGCGACGTGTGGGCCTTCCTCACCCCGCCGGTCAAGGCCGACGACGCCCAGGCCGTCACCGGTGGTGGCGAGATGGTCGCCGCGTTCTCGAACGACGAGGACACCGCGAAGGTCCAGGAGTACCTGGCCAGCGCCGACTGGGCCAACAGCCGCGTCTCCCTCGGCGGCGTCATCTCCGCGAACACCGGTCTCGACCCGGCCAACGCGGGCAGCGACGTCCTGAAGGACTCCATCGCGATCCTCCAGAACCCGGACACCACGTTCCGCTTCGACGCGTCCGACCTCATGCCGAAGGCAGTGGGCTCGGACAGCTTCTTCAAGGGCATGGTCGACTGGATCGACGGCACGAGCACCGACCAGGCGCTCGAGGAGATCCAGGCCGGCTACACCTCCTAGCAGCGGAGCAGAGCCGCCGCTCCCGAGTGGCGGCTCAGCTGTGACGGCCCGGCCCCCGGATCCACGGATCCCGGGGCCGGGCCCCTCCTGAGTCCAGAGTCGCACTCGAAAGGGCGTCCATGTCCCCCATCACCATCTCGGGGTTCTTCCAATGGCTGGCGGGAATCCCGCCGCTCGCGCAGATCCCGCTCATCCTCCTGGCCTTCGCGGCCGTGGTGGCGCTCATCCTCTTCTTCGTCGAGATCGCGCCCCGCCGCGGCACCGGCTACACGGTCCTCCGGCTCGCGGTGACGGTCGTCCTGCCGGTCGTCCTCCTGCTGGTCTTCGGCCTCTACAACTCCGTCCTCTGGGTCGCGGTGGTGGCCGCCGTCATCGGCGGCGCGCTGTTCCTGCTCGACTTCCGGTCCCGCAAAGGCGCGGGCTACGGACTCCAGCTCATCGCGTTCATGGCACCGGCCGCCTTCTTCATCCTCATCGGCCTGATCTACCCGACGATCACGACGGCCATCAACGCGTTCATGAAGAACGACGGCTCCGGATTCGCCGGCATCGACAACTTCGTCTGGGTCTTCACCAGCCCCGACGGCATCACCGCCTTCCTCAACACGGTGGTCTGGGTGCTCCTGGCCCCGATCACGGCGACCGCGATCGGTCTCGCCTACGCGGTCTTCATCGACAAGAGCCGCGGCGAGAAGTTCTTCAAGCTGCTGGTCTTCATGCCGATGGCGATCTCGTTCGTCGGCGCGTCGATCATCTTCAAGTTCTTCTACGACGTGCGCCAGGGCGAGCAGATCGGCCTCCTCAACGGCATCCTCACCGCCTTCGGCGCCCCGCCGGTCGACTGGCTGGGACTCGAGCCGTGGAACACGCTGTTCCTCGTCGTCGTCCTCATCTGGACCCAGGCCGGATTCGCCATGACGGTGCTCTCCGCCGCCATCAAGGGCGTCCCCTCCGAGCAGCTCGAAGCGGCCTCGCTCGACGGAACCAGCGCGTGGCAGTCCTTCTGGAACGTCACCGTCCCCGGCATCCGCTCCTCGATCGTGGTCGTCCTCACGACGATCTCGATCGCGTCGCTGAAGGTCTTCGACATCGTCTCGGCGATGACCGGCGGCCGCTCCGACACCACGGTCCTCGCGTTCGAGATGGTCCGCCAGTTCCAGCTCGGCGCCCGCAGCGGCTACAGCGCGGCCCTCGCGGTCATCCTGTTCCTGCTCGTGCTCCCGATCGTCGTCTACAACGCCCGCCAGCTCGCCAAGCAGAGGGAGATCCGATGAGCGTCACGCCCACTCCGATCCAGGTTCCGGTCGACCGCAGCACCGAGCGCGCGCTCGCCCGCGGCGAGTCCAGGATCGAGGCGGCCAGCGGCAAGGTCAAGAAGGCGACGACATCGCGCGGCGCCACCCTCGCCGCGCTGATCATCGCCGTCATCTGGACCGTCCCCACCCTCGGCCTGTTCATCTCGTCGTTCCGCCCCGCGAACGACATCAAGACGACCGGCTGGTGGACGATCTTCGCCAACCCCGGCTTCACCCTCGACAACTACGCGAACGCGCTCAACTCGGGCGATAGCCTGACCCTGGGCAAGGCGTTCGTGAACTCGCTGGTCATCACGCTGCCGGCGGCGCTGATCCCGATCACGATCGCCAGCCTCGCCGCCTACGCGTTCGCCTGGATCGACTTCAAGGGCCGCAACACGCTCTTCGTCCTCGTGTTCTCGCTCCAGATCGTCCCCATCCAGATGGCGCTCGTGCCGCTGCTGCAGCTGTTCTCGGACGGCCTGCGCATCGGAGGGCTCTACATCCTCCCCGGCCTCGGGGTGAACGGGTTGGACGGCTCCTACGCGAAGGTGTGGATCGCGCACACGATCTTCGCGCTCCCGCTCGCGATCTTCATGCTCCACAACTTCATCTCCGAGATCCCCGGCGAGGTCATCGAAGCGGCACGAGTGGACGGCGCCGGACACGGCCAGATCTTCTTCCGCATCGTGCTCCCGCTCTCGGTCCCCGCCATCGCCTCCTTCGGCATCTTCCAGTTCCTCTGGGTCTGGAACGACCTGCTGGTCGCGACGGTCTTCACCTCCGGACAAGGGCTGCCGATCACGAAGGCGCTGCAGGACCTCACCGGCTCCTACGGCCAATCGTGGGAGCTGCTCACGGCCGGCGCGTTCATCTCGATCATCGTGCCGCTCATCGTGTTCTTCTCCCTCCAGAGGTTCTTCGTCCGCGGCCTCCTCGCCGGCGCCACCAAGGGCTGACGACCCGCGGGGGTGCCGTGGGCGGCGTTGTCGTCGTCGGCGGTAGCTCCGCTACAGCTCTCCTCCTCCGCCTTGCCCACGACACCCCCGCGGGCCGTCAGCACTGCTCGTCGGGGGGAATAGGGTGCACGAACGAAGGCCCGGGTCCTGCTGCGCAGGACCCGGGCCTTCGTCGTGCGGTGGCGCCGGGGGCGGCCACCAGGGGAGCACGGCGCCGGGGGCGGCCGACTGAGGCACGGCGCGGGGGGCGGCCGAAGGAGGCACGGCGCCGGGG
>NZ_PSWK01000043.1:0-19461 GCF_002932735.1 Rathayibacter sp. AY1B7 | reverse complement strand
CCGCCCGCCCCCTCCTCCACCACTCCGCTCCGACGCCAGAAGGACTCCCTGACGTGATCGACATCCTCCCGCGACGACTCCTCGTCGGCGCGCTCTTCTCGGTCGCCCTGGTGATCGTCCTCGGGATGGGGTACATCTTCTCGACCCGGGAGCCGGGCACCGGCCTCCTGGTGATCGCCGCCGGAGTCGGCGGCATCGTCGGGGCCTACGTGCTGCTGCGGGTCCCCGCGCACTGGCTGCCGGCGATGGCGCTCGCGTTCTTCGCGCTCGTCCCGACGCCGCTGACCCCCTCGACCCTGACGTTCCGCATGACGCTCTGGGCCGTCATCCTCGTGATCTGGGCGATCCGGCGCGGGCTCGCTCCCGAGCTGTGGCGCGCCCCCGTCAAGGCGTGGACCCGCGAGCTCGTGCTCTCCCCGTGGCGGGCCGTGGTGATCCTCGCGTTCATCGCCCTCATGCTCTGGTCGGCCCTGGCGACGGTGCGCAGCTCCTACGCGACCGAGGGCGTCTCGTGGATGTTCAGCTTCGCGATCTGCGTGGGCGTGCCGATGCTCGTCTTCGACGCCCAGCGCGAGGCCGTGCTGCTGCGCAAGACGTGGGTGATCCTCTCGGGGCTGCTCGCCCTCTACGCCGCCCTCGAGCTGGTCGCGCAGAGCTCCCCGATCCTCGGTGCCGTCTACGGCGCCCTCGGCTACGAGCAGGACCAGCACTGGTCGCTCTACCGCGCCGAGATCACCTTCGGCCACCCGCTGCTCGCCGGCACCTTCCTCACGGTGGGCGCCGGTCTCGCGTTCGGCTCCTGGCTCCAGGGCTCCCGCAAGTCGGACCTGCTGCTGGGCATCCTGGCCTCGGGCGGCGTCGTCGCGACCGTCTCGCGCGGACCGATGGCGGCCATCGCCGTCGCGGTCGTCGTCGCGCTCGTCGCCGTGGGCTTCCTCAACCCGAACCGCTCGCTGCTCCGGCCCGGCTCGATCCTGATCGCCGGGCTCGTCGCGGGTGTCGGAGTCCTGAACTTCGAGCCCGTCACCGCCCGCAACAACAACCTCGACGCCTCCATCTCGGCCGGCGCCCGCGACCTCGCGGTGACCGTGTCGCTGAAGGCGGCCGAGCTCACGCACTGGCTCGGCTCCGGAGCGGCGACGTCCGGCATCAGCGGCAGGCGGTTCTCGGACGTCGTCATCGAGAACTCGTTCCTGCAGCTGCTGATCAGCGTCGGCATCCCCGGCCTGCTGCTCTTCGTGATCATGGTGGCCGCGATGTTCGGCGCCACGCTCAGCCGTCGCGACGTCGGTCCTGCGGCGGGCCTGCTCGGCTTCATGGTCTGCCTCGCCGGCTACAACGCCATCGACGCGGTCCGCCCCAGCCACCTGCTCCTGGGATTCCTCGTCATCATCTGCCTCAACCCGGTGCACGTCCCCGACTTCTCGAAGGGCATCCGGATGCGCCAGCCCCTCGGGGCGCGGATCTTCGACGCGCCGATGGCCGTCGGGATGCGGGGCGAGCGATGAGCCGCCTCGCCCGCAGGAACGACTCGTCGCCGGCCGCGCTCGTCGTCCAGCAGTCGCTCGCGCCGCCGGACTCGACCACGCAGTACGTCGACTCGATCGTCGACGGCCTCGCGCCCGGCGTCGAGCTGCTGTTCTTCTCCTGGCGCAGCGCCCTGCTCGCCGACTACGACGTGCTGCACGTGCACTGGCCCGAGCTGATGATCCGCGGCCGCAGCCCGCTGCACCGCTTCCTGCGCCGCCGCGCCCTCGACGTGCTGCTGGTGCGCCTCGCGCTCCAGCGCATCCCGCTCGTGCGCACGGTGCACAACCTGCACCCGCACGAGCTCGGTCCCGCCGCCGAGCGCCGCTCCCTGGCCCGGATCGACCGCGCGACCGACCTGTTCGTCCGCCTGAACCCCACGACCGTCACTCCCGGCCGGGCGCCCGCCGTCACGGTGCTGCACGGCCACTACCGCGACCAGTTCGCGCAGCACCCGCTGCCCGAGCGCGAGCACGGCCGCGTCCTCTACTTCGGCATCATCCGCCCCTACAAGGGCGTCGTCGAGCTGATGGACGTCTTCCGCGGCGTGGAGGACGACTCCCTCTCCCTGCACGTGGTCGGCAGCCCCAGCACGGGCCAGCGCGAGCTGGTCGAGGAGCGGGCCGCCCGCGACACCCGGGTGCGCACCACGCTCCGCCGGGTCGACGACGCCGAGATGGTCGACGAGATCGGCCGGGCCGAGCTGATCGTCCTGCCCTACCGCGAGATGCACAACTCCGGCTCGATCCTGGTCGCCCTCTCGCTCGGCCGGCCGATCCTGGTACCGCGCACGCCCACCAACACGGCCCTGGCCGAGGAGGTCGGCAGCGACTGGGTGATCGAGTACGACGGCGATCTCACGCCCGAGCTGATCACCTCCGCGCTCGAGCGCACGCGCACCCGTCCGCCGGAGGGGCTCCCCGCCCTCTCCGGTCGCGACTGGGACGTGCTCGGACTCCAGCTCAAGAAGGCCTACGAGGGCGCGATCGCCACCAAGAAGGGCTCGACCCGATGACCGGGACCACGCAGAAGCCGTCTCCGAGCCTCGGCCGCTCCGCGAGCCGCGGCGCCGCCGTCACGATCGGCGGGCAGGCGATCCGCATCGCCGTCCAGCTGGGCAGCATCGTCGTCCTCGCGCGCCTGCTCGCGCCGGCCGACTACGGCCTGCTCGCGATGGTCACGGCGATCATCGGCATCGGCGAGATCTTCCGCGACTTCGGCCTCTCCTCCGCCGCCATCCAGGCGAAGGAGATCACACCGGGCCAGAAGAGCAACCTGTTCTGGATGAACGCGGGCATCGGCCTCACCCTCACCCTGCTGGTCATCGCCGCCTCCTGGCCGATCGCCGCCCTCTACGGCGACGACAGGCTCCAGCTGCTGACCGTCGTGCTCTCCTCGACGTTCCTCCTCAACGGGATCTCGACGCAGTTCCGCGCCGACCTCGCCCGGCACCTCCGCTTCGTGAAGCTCACCCTGGTCGACATCGTCGGCCAGGTGCTGGGCCTCGTGGTCGGCGTGCTGATGGCGCTCGGCGGCGCCGGCTACTGGGCGCTGGCCGCGAGCCAGGTCGTGCAGCCGCTCATCGGCGTGCTGATGCTGGTCTTCATCACGGGCTGGCGTCCCGGCCGCTACCGCCGCGGCGAGGCGATGGGCCACTTCCTCCGCTACGGAGGCGGCGTCTTCGCGACCCAGGCGCTGACCTACGCGAGCAAGAACGTCGACTCCGTCATCATCGGCGCGCGCTTCGGCCCGGTCGACCTGGGCCTCTACAACCGCGCGTTCCAGCTGATGATGCTGCCGCTGCAGCAGCTGAACGCCCCGGCGCAGCGCGTCGCCCTGCCCGTGCTCTCCAAGCTGCAGGACGAGCGCGAGCGGTTCCGCACGTTCATCCTCTTCGGCCAGTCGGCGATGCTGACGGTGATGGGCCTCGTGCTCGCCGTCCTCGGCTCCCAGTCCGACTCGGTCATCCGGATCCTGCTGGGGGAGCGCTGGCTCGCCTCGGTCCCGATCTTCCAGATCCTGCTCGTGGCCGGGTTCTTCCAGGCCACGGCGTACTGCTCCTGGTGGGTGTTCCTCTCCAAAGGCCTCGTGCGCCAGAGCGTCTGGTACAGCCTGGCGACCCGCCCGCTGATGGTCGTCCTGATCCTGCTCGGCTCCAACTGGGGAGTGACGGGCGTCGCGGTCGCGTACGCCGGCTCGCTCGCCCTCACCTGGCCGATCGCGCTGATCTGGATCGGCCGCACCTCCGACGCCCCCGCCCGCGAGATGTTCACCAACGGCCTCCGCAGCGGCATCGCGTTCGGCTCGATCATGGTCGGCTCCTCCTTCTCCACCGTCTGGATCGCCGCCGACCAGCCCGTCCTCCGCCTCCTCGTGGGCGGTGCCGCCGTCCTGGTCGGGGTCGGGCTCTGGATGCTGATCCTCCCCGCGTTCCGCCGCCAGATCCTCGGCCTCGCCGACCTGCGCCGCCACTTCCGCCGCAGCCGCCCGGCCGCCGCTCCCGCCCCGGCCACGGTCGACGCCACCAGCCCCACCGGTGACAGCGCGCTGGTCGACGGAGCCGTCACGGCCGGCACCCCCGACTCCGAGCGGCCTCCCGCCGCCGTTCCCCCCACCGAAAGAGATCGATGAAACTCAAGCTCGGCGTCGTCAAGTCCTGGAAGAAGGACTTCGTCACGACGACCCGCCTGCCCGCCCGACGCGACGCGGCGGTGCTCCGCGCCGCCCTCGCGGACCTCCGACCCGAGCCCGAGTCTCACCTCGTGATCGCCGCTCCCGGCAGCGGCAACATCGGCGACCAGGCCATGCTGGAGGCGTTCCTCGAGAACACCACCGGCCCCGTCGTGGTCGTCCAGCGCTACGCCGGCGACGTCGTGATCCCCGAGGAGCAGGCCGACCGGGTCGAGGTCGTCGAGCTCCCGCACCTGGTCTACGGAGTGGGCGACGCGCACGCCGCCGATCTCCGCGCCTACGCCGCGCTGATCCGCCGCGCCCGCTCGGTCTCGGTCGTCGGCGCCGACATGATGGACGGCAAGTACAGCCTCCGCGGCTCGGTCCGCCGCTCCCTGCTCGCGCAGGCCGCCGCCGAGGCAGGGGTGCCCACGCGCGTCCTCGGCTTCTCCTGGAACGCGGCGGCCCGCCTCGCCGCCCGCCGCTCCCTGATCGCCGCCTCCCGCGCCGGCGTCGTCCCGATGCTCCGCGACCCGCTCTCGGCGGAGCGCGCCCGGAGCATCGGCGTGCAGCGCGTCGAGGAGGTCACCGACATCGTCTTCTCGGCGCGCACCCGCGACCGCAGCTTCCGCGAGGATCTGGGACTGCCCGAGGGCGTCCCCTTCGCGCTCGTGAACGCGAGCGCCCTCGTCGCCGGCATGGTCGACCAGGTGCCGGAGTACGAGCGCATCGTCGACCGCCTGCGCGCGGCCGGCGTTCACGTCGTGCTCCTCCCGCACGTCTCCCGCCCCATCGGCGACGACAAGGTGGCCGTCCGCGCGGTCGCCGAGCGCGTGGGATCCGAGGGCGTCACCGTCGTCGACCGCGTGCTCATGCCCGCCGAGATCCGCGGCCTCGCCGAGGACGCCCTGCTGACCGTCACCGGGCGGATGCACCTCGCGATCATGTCGCTCTCGCTCGGCGTCCCCGCGATCACCCTCGCCACCCAGGGCAAGGTCGAGGGCATCATGCGCCTCATCGGCCTGCCGCAGCTGTGCGTCGAGCCGGTCCCCGGCTTCGCCGACCGCGTCCTCCCGGTGATCGACCGCATCCTCGCCGAGCCGGGCGACGGCGGCGTGCGCGCCACCATCGACGCGGCCATGCCCGAGGTGCGCCGCCTCTCGGCGCTCAACACCCGCGGCCTCGGCGCGGAGGTCGTGCGATGAGCGCGGCGCAGGAGAAGGGATCGCGCATGCGGATCATGTTCGTCGTCACGTCGCTGCACGGCGGCGGGGCCGAGTTCGTCGCCCGCACCTGGATGGGCTGGCTCCTCGAGCAGGGCCACCACGTCGACGTCGTCACCACCTCGGTGAAGGGCACCGACGAGTACCTCCCCGAGGGCGCGGTGCTGCACCGCATCGGCGAGGGCAAGGGCCACGTCGGCAAGGCGCGGATGCTCAAGGAGCTGTTCCGCCGCCGCACCCCCGACGTCGCGGTCGCCCTGCAGGGCTACCCGAACATCGTGCTCCTGGCCTCGGCCGAGATGACCGCGAAGGCGGACCGCCCGAAGACCATCGTGAGCGAGCGCAACCTCGTCTCGCTCGGCATCCCGGGCTTCTCGAGGACCCAGAAGGTGCAGCTCGGGCTCGCCAAGACGCTCTACCGCCGCGCCGACCACGTCATCGCGATCTCGCACCCCGTCGCGGGCGAGCTCGTCGCCGGTTTCGGCGTCTCGGGCGAGCGCTGCACCGTCGTGCCGAATCCGGCGACCGCCAAGGTCGACCGCTCCCGCCAGGTCTCGCGCACCCCCGGCACCGCGGCGGGCCTGCAGATCGTGCTGCCCTGCCGCCTCGTCGTCCAGAAGCGTCCCGAGCTCGCGATCCTCGCGGCCGAGGAGCTGGAGCGCCGCGGCATCCCCGCGAAGGTCGTCTCCTTCGGCGGCGGCCCGCTGCTCGGCAGCATGAAGGCGGAGGCGACCGCGCGCGGCGTGGACTTCCAGGACATGGGCTGGGTCGAGGACTGGTTCCACCACTTCGACGAGAACGCCGTCGTGCTGCTCCCGTCGCTGCGCGAGGGCTTCGGCAACGTGCTGGTCGAGGCGGCCGCCGCCGGCGTCCCCTCGGTCGCCGTGTCCGGGGCGCTCGGAGTCGCGGACGCGATCGTCCCCGGCCTGACCGGCGAGCTCGCGCTCACCCCCTCCGCCTCCGACCTCGCCGACGCGCTGATCCGCGCGAGCGAGCTCGAGATCACCGGCATCGACCGCTGGCTCGACCGCTTCTCGCTGGAGTCCAGCGGCCGCGACCTCGAGACGGTGCTCCGCCGGGTCGTGGGGCAGAAGTGACCCTCGTCTCGGTGGTGGTCCCGGCGCACCAGGAGGAGGCGCACCTCGCCTCCGCCCTGGAGCGCCTGCTGCGGCAGACCCACGCCGAGCTCGAGATCCTCGTGGTCGACGACGCCTCGACCGACGGGACCGAGGCGATCGGCCGCGCGTTCGCCGAGGAGCACGAGCGGATCCGCTACCTCCGCCAGGACGAGAACCAGGGCGTCGCCGCCGCTCGCGAGCGCGCCGTCGGCGAGGCCGCCGGCGAGTGGGTCTGGCTGGTCGACGCCGACGACGAGTGGCCGGAGACCGCGGTCGAGGCCATGCTCTCGGCGGGGGAGGCGGGCCGCGCCGACGTGGTGGTCGCCCAGGCGGTCGCGGTCGACGCCACCGGATCCACGCCCGTCGGCTCCCTGCGCGGCCCGCTCGCGCTCTCGGGCCGGGGCGCCTTCACCGCGCTCCTGGTCGGGGAGCTGACCGGGCACCTCTGGAACAAGCTGTTCCGCCGCGAGCTGTTCGACGTCATCGAGTTCACGCGGATCCGCCAGCACTCGGACCAGGCGCAGGTCGCGCAGCTGCTCGCCGCGGCCGACGAGGTCGTCGTCGTCCCCGACTCCGTCTACGAGTACCGCCTCCGCTCCGGCTCGATCATCCGCTCGGGCGCGAAGCGCGCCGACTCGCTCGCCGGGCTCGCCGCCGTGATCGAGCGGACGGCCCGCGGGCTCGACCCGCGCATCCTCGACTCGCAGGACTACTCCTACTACCGCGCGCGCTTCTCCCTGCTCTCCCGCTTCAAGGACGCCACCTCGGGCGCGCACAGCCCCGAGGAGGCGGACCGGCTCTGGCGGGCCGCGCACGACGAGGCGGGACTCCGGCACCTGGTCGCGCTCGTGCGCCGGCGCGACCTCAAGCGCTCCGTCCTCTTCGGGCTCGCCGCCGCGGCGCCCGCGCTCTACCGAGCGGCGATGAGCGCCGGGAACGGACGCCGGTGACCGTCGTCTCCATGGTGAGCGGAGAGGCCGGAGTGCGCTTCCCGGCAATCGAGTCCTCGTCACTATTCCGTCGAATGTGCGGCGCGGACGATACACCCTTAGTCTTGATCCTCGGTCGCATTCTGCGACCGAGCCTGCGTCCTTCTCTGAGCCTTGTTCACCTCGGATGGAATTCACGAGCGGTACGACCGGGCACAAGGGGGAGAGAATGAAGCTGCTGAAGCCTGCGGGCGGGGCCCGACGCGAATGGGTGGATTTCGCCAAGGGTGCCGCCATCCTGATGGTCGTGTACTACCACACGTCGTTGTACCTCGGCGACATCGGGGTCGAGAACACTCTCGGCCGCATCAAGGTCGTGTTCGAGCTCTTCCCGATGCCCCTCTTCTTCCTGGTGTCCGGCCTCTTCGGCTCGCGCATCCGCACCTGGAGCTTCCCCGACCTCTGGCGTCGCAGGCTTTACCCGCTGCTCTGGCTCTACGTGGTCTGGTCCGTGATCCGCATGGCCTTCTACCTGGTCGTGCCGCTCGCGAACGGCGGACTCGGCGAGCTCCCCGCGACCGACCCGCTCAACCTGCTCCTGCTGTTCTTCTGGCCCAGCAGCAGCTACTGGTTCATCTACGGCCTCGTCCTCTTCACGCTCGGCGCGTGGCTCCTGCGCAAGGTCGACCACCGTGTGCAGGTCGCCCTCGCCGCGGTGATGGGGACGATGTTCACCACCGGTCTCCTCAACACGACCAACGTGGGCTGGAATCGCATCGGCGCCCTGTTCGTCTTCTTCCTGGTGGGCACGCTCTACTCGAAGAGGATCATCGACTTCGTCGAGCAGAAGGGGAGCCGCGCGTTCCTCTACGTCACTCCGGTCTTCGTCGTGCTGAGCGCGGTGCTCTTCCTCTTCCCGATCCGCTGGGTTCCGTTCCTCGCCCTCGCCGGCCAGATGGCCGCCGTCGCGATGGGCATCCTCGTGTCGCGGGCCCTCTCCCGAGTGCGATTCCTGAACTTCTTCACGATCTGCGGCGAGCGCAGCCTGCACATCTACCTGCTGCACCTCTACTTCATCGTGATCGCCATCACGATCCTGCGGGTGATCCTCCCCGAGGACCGCTCCGAGATCGGCGGCTTCGAGGTGCCGCTGCTGCTGGTCGTGATGGTGCTCGCGGTCGTCCTCTCGCTCTTCGTGACCCGCTACCTCTCGAAGGTCAAGTGGATCTACGTCCCCCCGGCCGCCCTCGGCGGCCCCGGCAAGCGGCGCAAGCCCGTGCCCGTCCCTGCGCGCGGCCCCGGAGTCGTCTCCGATCCCGTCGCGGTCCCGGCCGATGAGCCCGGCACCTCCCCCAGTTACGAGAAGAAGAGAGCGGAGTCCTACGAGTGAAGACGACACGAGCACGCAGAGCCGGAGTCCTGGCGGCCGTCGTGGCCGTCGCCCTCGGGCTGGCCGGCTGCTCCTCGCAGCCCGAGCCCGTCCGCACGCCCGACGGCTTCACGACGGAGAAGGCGATCGAGTACCGCTCGGTCGACGGCGTCTCGCTGAAGGCCGACGCCTGCCTCCCCACCGCGGGCGGCACCGACCGCCCCGCGCTGCTGATGCTGCACGGCGGAGGGTTCGTCGACGGCGCCCGCGACGAGGGCGGGATGACCGAGCTCTGCGAGTACTACGCCGAGCGCGGCTTCGTCTCGGTCTCCGTCGACTACCGCCTCCTCCAGGACAGCCGGTACCCCGGGCAGATCGAGGACGCGCAGGCCGCCGTGGAGTGGCTGCGCGAGCCCGCGCAGGTCACGCGCTTCGGCCTCGACCCCGCCCGCATCGGCGTGATGGGCAGCTCCGCCGGAGCGATCATCGGAGCGACCATGGGCACGCTCGGCGAGGGCTCCCTCACCGAGGGCTCGCGGGTCAAGACGGTCGTCGCCTTCTCGGCGGTCGCCGACATGACCGAGACCGGGATGTCGCTGGGCACGCCGGTGCCCGAGGCGAAGGAGCAGATCCTCTCCTACCTGGACTGCGACGAGATCGACTCGACGACCTGCCCGCAGAGCATCCCCGCGTCGCCGATCACCTCGGTCGACTCCACGGACGCCCCGCAGATCTGGCTGACCTCCGAGGACGAGCTCGTCCCGGTCGAGCAGGCCGACGCGATGCAGGTCGCCCTGCAGGACGCCGGAGTGGCGTCCGAGGTCGGCGTGGACGGCTCCGGCCACCACGGGCTCCAGAACAACACCCCGAACAACAAGAAGGCGATCCTCGCCTTCCTGCAGGCACACCTCTGATCCACCGCTCCCGCGCGAAACCTCGCGGCCGGTTCCGCGCAACGCGGACGACACATCACGACGCTACAGTCAGACCCCCTGCACTCCGGTGCAGTCGACGAAAGGGACACCACACACCATGACCTTGAACGGACTGTTCGCCGGCATCGGCCGGAGGTGGGTCTACATCGTCGCCTTCGCTCTGCTCGGCGCCGTGGCGGCCCTGGTACTCAACGCCGTCCTCCTCCCGCAGTACAAGGCGGACGCACGCGTGTACGTCGCGGTCTCCTCGTCCGGAGTCCTCTCGACCGCGGACCGGGTCGCGGCCAACAGCGCCGCCTCCCAGGCCACGGTCACCTCCGTCGCCCTCGGCACCTCGGACACCGTCCTGCAGGGCGTCATCGACGGCCTCGGCATCGACGAGCCCATCGAGGACTTCGCCAAGCGCGTGACCGTCCTCGCCGAGCCGGAGTCCGTGGTCATCACGATCTCGGCCACCGACCCCTCGCCCGAGCAGGCCGCGGTCATCGCGAACGCGATCGCCGCCCAGCTCGACGCGGCCGTGAAGGGCGCCGATCCGGCGACCACCACGAACGGCGTCGCCGTCCCGCAGATCCAGCTCCAGGTGCTCAGCCAGGCGCTCCCGCCGGAGCTGCCGGTCACCGGTGGCATCCTCGTCCTGCTCGCGCTCGGCATCCTCGGCGGCGCCGTGGTCGGCGTGGGAGTGGCGATCGTGATGACCGCCCTCGACCGCCGCCTCCGCAGCGGCGACGACGTCCGCTCCGCGATCGACCGGCCGCTGCTGGGCATCGTCCCGGTCAAGGCCACCAAGCTCGACGAGATGCTGAACTCGACCGAGATCCCGGCCCGCTACTCGGCCGTGGCGTTCGAGCTCTCCGCCATCGCGCGCACCCGCTCGTACTCCTCCTTCGCGATCGCCCCGGCGTCCGAGAAGACCCCGCACACCGCCAGCGCGGTGCTGCTCGCCAAGGCGCTGGCCGTGCTCGGCTCGTCCGTCGTGATCGTGGACGGCACCGCCGAGGGCTCGGCTCTCGCTTCCGCCTCGGGCGGACGCCCGGGCCTGCGCGAGGTGCTCGCCGGAGCCGCCTCGCTCGACGACGCGATCATCAAGCGCTCGACCGACCGCGTCGACCTGCTCCCCGCGGGCGGCGCCCAGGCCGGCACGCCGATGCCGACCGACGCCCTCCGCGCGCTGGTCGAGGAGCTCGAGAAGGTCTACGACATCGTCCTGATCGTCACCGGCACCCTCGGCGCGACCGAGCAGTCGCCGACCTTCCGCGGCGTTGCCGACGGAGCCGTCCTCGTCCTGATCGAGGGCAAGGTCGACTCGCCCCAGGCCGCCGCCGACGTGCACTGGATCGAGACCGCCGGCACCCCCGTGGTCGGCGCGGTCGTCCTGGCCCGCCACAAGCTGCAGAAGGCCCCCGCGATCGTCTGATCGCGTCCTCGCACGCTGCGGAAGAGCGCACCCCGGCCCCGGCCGCGGTGCGCTCTTCCGCGTCCGGGGACTGCGCCGCTTGTCCGGGGCAGGCCCGTGCGGGCTCTGCGAGGCCTGGCCGGCGCGTCCGCCCTCCCAGCCTCTCCAACGCCCGCCGTGGCCGGACCGGACCCTTCTCCGTCCCCCGCGAGCCCGCTCACCCCGCGAGTCCGCACGAGTCGCGGTAGTCGCGCGCGAGCACGCCGACTTCCGCGGACTCAAGAGGAGGCGGCGTCCCCGTCCTAGGCCAGCGGGCTCTCCGGGGCGGGCCCGTGCGGGCTCTCCAGGGCATGGCCGGCCCCTCCGGACCTCCTCCGGCCTCTCCAGCGCCCGCCGTGGCCGGACCAGGTGCCTCACCGGCTCCCGGGAGCCCGCTGAGACCGCGAGGCCGCAGAAGTCGCGGTACCCGCGCGCGACTCCGCCCACTTCTGCGTGCTGGAGAGGCGCGGGCGCGTCAGCCGGGCTCTGATCACGTCACCGTCCGACCGGCCCACTCCTGCGGCCCCGGAGACGCCGAGCGCCCGCCCGCGCCCTCGCGAGTCCGCGGTGGTCGCGGTCGTCGCGCGCGACTCCGCCGACTCCCGCGTGGTCGGCGGGAGGCGGGCACACGCAGAACCGCCGCCGTCGAGGGGACGACGGCGGCGGTTCTGCGCGCGGGGAGCGGATCAGGTCACGGCGTGCAGGCCACGTTCCCGATCAGGTCCTTCCCGGAGTTGGAGCAGCTCAGCGTGTTTCCGCTGGTGGACCAGTTGGACGGCTGGTGGAGGTAGACCACCGCGTTGCTGGTCTTCAGCGCGAGGTTGCCGCTGATGGTGTTGTCGTTGCCCGAGCCGTCGGCGCGGGTGATCACCTGGTAGCCGTAGGTGGTGGTGCCCGCGGCGGAGTTGCCCGCGGCCAGCCAGCTGTTACCCGAGACCAGGATCAGCGAGACGACGTCCGAGGCGAGCCGCGATCCGCCGAGGACCGTGTTCCCGATGATGTCGCCGTCGAGGGTGCCCTCCTTGGCCTCGATCGGCTCGGCGCCGGTGTCGCTGATCGCGTTGTCGACGACCGCGATGCGGGCCGTGCGGTCAGGGTTGCAGCTGTTGTACTCGCACCAGTTGCGGTCGGAGGTGCCGACGTAGACGCCCTCGCCGTACTTGGCGGAGACGATGCCGGTGCGGCGGATGGTGCTGCCGACGATCAGGGAGTCGGTGGTCTGGCTGCGGAAGTGGACCGCTTCGTAGCCGATCTCGCTCACCGTCAGGCCGGCCATCTGGACGCCCTTGCTGGCGAGCACCTGGATGCCCTGGAAGGAGCTGCGGACCGAGAAGCCCACGAGGTGCACGTCGCTCACCGTGTTCAGGATGAGCGCGGTGCCGCTCGAGGTGGATCCGGAGGTGAGGACCGCGTTGGGCGAGCCGCAGATCCAGATCGACCCGGGCTGGGCGGCGGTGCCGCGGAGGGCGAACTTGCCGGTGTAGACGCCGTCGGCCAGGCGGATGACGTCGCCGGAGGAGGGGTTGGTCAGGGCCGTGACGAGCTGCGCCGAGGTCGACACCGTCTTGGTGGCGGCGGGGCAGTCGAAGGCCGCGAGCAGCGAGGCCCGGGAGGCGAGGATGTCGGCCGAGGTGGTGGCCGACTCCTTCAGCCGCGAGTCGCGGCCGGCGTCGTCGGTCGCCGTGACGGTGTACGTGTAGGCGCGTCCCGCCTCGGCGGTCTCGTCGCGGTACTGGCGCACCGGGTCGGCGACGGTGCCGACGACCGTGTCGCCGGAGCCGTCCTCGTTCGAGCGGTGCACGTCGTACGAGACGACCCGCGAGCTGAAGGGCGCGTCCCAGGCGACGGTGTAGCCGTCGGTCAGGGGGGAGAGCTCCACGGCGTCGGTCGCGAGGCCGTCCTCGGCGAGGACGAACGCGTCGATGATCAGGTTCTTGTCGGTCGACTTGGAGTTCTTCGTCCCCGTGTAGGAGATGGTCACGGTGTGCGTGCCCTCGGCGAGGTCGGTCGTCTCGTAGACCGGCACCTGGTACTGCGCGGTCGAGCTGTAGCGGTCGACCTTGGTGACGGGTCCGCCGTCGACCGAGACCGCGGCGATGCCGGAGGAGGAGGTCTTCCGGCTGATCCAGCGCCACGACGTGCCGACGAAGGTGAACTTCACCGATCCGGCGGAGGTCAGGTACTTCATCCCGCCGCCGCTGTCGCCGCCCGCCATCGATCTCCACGAGCCGGTGTACTGCAGCGCGGGGTCGGTCTCCTGCACGAGGAGGCTGGTCGCTCCGGAAGGATCGAGCACGGGGCCGTCGTCCTCGCCGCCGCCGGTCTCGTCGGTCGGCTCCTCGGTGGCGGGAGTCGCGCGGGTGATGTCGAACGCGTCGATGACCAGGTTCTTGTCGCTCGCGGAGCTGTTGGCCGTGCCGCTCCAGGCGATCTTGACCGTGTGGACGGTGTCGGCGAGGTCCTTCTTCGTGAACACCGGGACCTGGTACGCCGTGGTCTTCGTGTACCGGTCGACCGAGGTGCTCGCGCCGTCGACCGTGACGGTGGCGATGCCGGCGGAGGCGGTGGTGCGGCTGACCCAGCTGAAGCCGGTGCCGCGGAAGCTGAACGAGACGGAGCCGGTGCTGTTGAGGAACGTGATCCCGCCGCCGCTGTCGCCGCCCGTCATCGTGCGCCACGAGCCGCTGTAGGTCAGCGAGGAGTTCGTCTCCTGGATCCGCGTGCTCTGCCCGGCGCCCGGGTCGAGAGTGGCCGCGGAGGCGGCGGGCGCCGTGAGGGGGGCGACCAGGATGCCGAGAGCGGCGATCAGTGCGGTGGTGAGGGAGAGGCGTGCGCGTCGTCGGCGAGGGCGGGTCGGGTCTGGCGTGGTCTGAGGATTCACGATCGGCTCCGGGTCTTCGAGGGGGCGTCGGGGGCGGTTCGAGGGGGCTGCTCAAGGGGGTGGTGCTGGTCCTCCCGACGCTATAGACGGGCCTTGCGACTGATGGCTGGATGAGACGGATTCAGGTTGTAGTACCCCATTCGGGCGTGGTGGTCGGGCTTATATCAGCGATTCCGCTGAAGGACTGGCGGACCGCCGCGTATGCGTGTATACGGAACGGTCACACGCGCTGTCGACGACGGATCGGAGGGCGGATGTCGGATCGGGAGGGGACTCCGGGAATGCCCGTCCGCGGAATGGACGAGGGGGAGTGCTGCTCGGTCGAGGAACGGCGACCCTACCCGGCGACTCTGGACACGGCCCCGGGCCGGGCCGCTGGGCGAGAGAATTGACCGGGCGTTCACCGGGCCGACCCCTCGCCGAAACACTGCGATGATGGGCTCTCCACTGGTGATCGCCGTCGCACCCGCGTCGCGGATCACCCGCCGCGGGCGAGCGGCGGTCCCGACGAGAGGGAGGACGCGATGGACACGGCCACGACCGCGACCGGCGACCGCCCGTCCACCCCGCCGTCCCGGGAGCGCCCGAGGCGCCCCCGGGTCCGCGCTCGCACCGTGATCGGACGGCTCCTGCTCGTCCCCCTCGTGGTGCTCGCCCTCTTCGGCGCCGGGATCCCGCTCTACGTCACGCCCCCGATCGACCCGATCCCTGAGCAGGCGGACGCGGTCTTCGTGCTGGGCCCCTCCACGAGGGCACGAGTCGAGTTCGCCCGCCGGATCATCACCTCCGGGGCGACGGACACGATGGTGCTCTCGGTCGGCCCCGGCGAGATGAACGCTCCCTACGAGGCCAAGAAGTACAAGAAGTGCAACGAGCCCGGCGGCGACGTCCTCTGCTACTCCGCCGACCCGCTCACGACCCAGGGAGAGGCCCGGCAGCTGCGCGACATGGCCGAGCAGTACGGCTGGGACCACGTCATCGTGATCACCAACGCCTCCCACCTCGTGCGCGCCGAGATGATCATCGAGCGCTGCTACTCCGGCGAGCTCTCGATGGTGCCCTCGGGCGAGCCGATGGGCCTGGACTACCTGGTGAACCAGTACGTCTACCAGACCGGCGCGTTCCTCAAGGCCTTCCTGGTCACCAACGGCTGTTGACGCGAGCACTCCTCCTCGAGCCGCCGAGCCCGCCTGCGCTAGTCTGCCCGGGGCGCCATCGGCCCCGAGCCCGCTCCTGCGGAGCCCGGCCGGCCCGGCCCACGACGGCAGCGCGGCAGGAGGATCGACCGGGGAGACCCGCGACGCTCCCCGCTCCGCACCGGTCACCCCCACGCGAACCCCTCCGAAAGGCCCGCCCGTGACACCTGCCCGATCGATCTTCGCCGTCGGCCGCGGCCAGTACGAGAACATCGGCGACATCATCCTGCGTCGCCAGCTCCTCGACTGGCTCCGCGAGTCGGGTCCGCTCCACGTCTACGTGGGCCACTCGCCGTGGGGCTACGACGACGGCCTGCGCCTGGGCCCGGACGACACGGTGTACCGCTCGCTCCTGCGCTGGTACGCGGCGCTCGCCCGCGAGGCCCTCGCCGGCCGGGCGAACTCGGTGTTCAAGCCGGGAGAGATCCAGCTGACCCTGATCGGGATGAAGGAGCACCTCGTGATGCTCCCGGGCATCGCCCTCGTGCGCCTCGGCGGCGGCCGCGTGATCCGCGCCGGCGTGGGCACCCGCAACTTCGCCCCGCTGCCCCGCGCGATCATGTGGCCCTCGATGGCGCTCTCGAGCTACACCCGCTGGCGCGACGACAAGACGGCCGGCTACATGCGCGTCGGCGCCGCCATGCCCGACCTCGGCTACGGCGAGGGCTCGAACGACGCGGAGCTGACCGCGTTCGCCGCGCAGCCCGACGAGGAGCGGCGCGTTCTGGTCCTCTCCCTCCGCGAGGACCACGAGGTGGACGCCCGCCCCTACCCCGAGCAGGAGTGGCTGGCCGCGATCAAGGGCTTCGCCGAGCGCGAGGACCTCGACATCGTCGTCGTCACGCAGGTCGCCGTCGACGCCGAGCGCTCCCGCCGTCTCGCCGCCGACCTCGACGCGGACATCCTCGACTGGGATCCGGCGCACACCCACGACGAGCACGAGATCCTGCTGCGCGAGCTCTACCGCACGGCCCGCGTCGCGATGAGCGACCGGCTGCACGTGATCATCATGGCGTTCACCGAGGGCGCGGCCCCGGTGAGCCTGCAGATGGACGGATCGACGAAGGCCTCGCGCCACTTCGAGACCATCGGGATCCACGACGTCACGGTCGACATGTCCCGGACGACCCCGGCCGCCGGCGTCGAGACCTTCTCCGCCGTCGTCGCCCGCCGGAGCGAGCTGCTCGAGAAGCTGCTCGTCGCCCGCGGGCGCCTCCGCGGCGTCCGCGACGACATCCAGGCGCTGCTCGCCGTGCCGCCCCGCAGCCGCCCGGCCGCCGCGGCAGCCCCTGCCGGCCCGAAGACGCGGGTGTACCACGTCGGCCGCAGCGGAGAGGTCCCCGGAGGCATGACGCAGGTCGTCAACGGGTACCTGCGCTGGCCGTTCGAGCGCTCGGACGTCCGGGTGATCTCCTCCCGCACCGCTCCGGGCGAGCACGTCGCCGCGGCCCGCCTGGCCGCCGGCGCCGCCGCCCGCATCGTCGCGATCGCGCGCCGGGAGCCCGGCGCCGTGATCGTCGTCCACCTCTCGGAGCGCGGCTCGTTCCTCCGCGAGGGGTCCCTCCTCCGCCTCGCGCACCGCCTGGGCCTGCGCACGGTCGCCCACCTGCACGGCAGCGAGTTCGCCGCCTTCACCGCCGCGCACCCGCGCCTGGTGAAGGACGTGCTGCGCAGCGCGGACGAGATCATCTCGCTCTCGGAGGAGACCTCGGCGATCTGCCGCCGCTACGTCCCCGCCGAGCTCGTGCACCTCGTACCCAACGCGCTCGAGCAGGGCACCCCGCGCGAGAAGACCCGCACCGTCGTCTTCGGCGGCGTCGTCAGCCACCGCAAGGGCGTCGACGTGCTGCAGAAGGCGTGGGCGCAGGTCGAGGGCAAGGAGGGCTGGCGCCTGCTGGTCGCCGGTCCGATCCGCGAGCCGGAGGTCGTCGACCGCGGCGTCCCGGGGATCGAGTTCCTCGGCTCGCTCGAGAACGCCCGCCTGCTCGCCCTGCTCGACGAGGCGTCCATCGCCGTCCTGCCCTCGCGCGACGAGGCGATGCCGATCTTCATCCTCGAGGCACTCGCCCGCGACGCGGCCGTCGTCTCGACCGCGGTCGGTGGCATCCCCGAGGTCCTCGGCGACGGCTGCGGCCGCGTGGTCGCGCCCGGAGACGTGGAGGGCCTCGCCGCCGCGCTGACCGAGCTCATCACCGACGAGGACGCCCGGGCCGAGGTCGTCGAGAAGGCCGGGGCGCGCTTCCGTGAGCGCTTCTCCGCCGACGCCGTGTTCCCGCGGGTGGAGGAGGTCTGGCTCGGCTGAGCCGCCTGCGACTTCGCCCCGGATCGCGCCCCCGGCCCCGCTTCGGGCCTGGGCGGAGCCGCGGGAGCGTAAAATCGCTGGAGTCCGCGTCGCCGTGCCGTCGCGCGCCCAGCCGTCCGCTCCCGGACGCCTTCTCCCTCCATCCCAGAGAGGCTCGACCGTGGCCATCGCCGCCGACTCCGACCGCCGCCTGTGGACCCTGCCCCTCGCGCGCGCCGTGATCGCGGCGGTCGCCGGCTGCGTCGTCACCTTCTCGCCCGACCACGGGCCCGCCTTCGGCCTCGCCGTCTTCGGCGGCTTCGCGATCGCGACCGGCGCCGTCTCGCTCGCCCTCGGGCTCCGCAGCTGGAGCGGCCGGGCCCGCCCGCTCGCCCTCGGCTCCGCGGTGCTCACCCTGGTCGCCGGAGTCGCGGCGCTCGTCGCGCTCCCGGTCGCCAACCTGCTCTCCTTCGTCGCCCTCGTCGCCGGCTGGGCGCTGCTCTCCGGCTTCCTCGAGTTCTCGAGCGGCCGCCGCGGTCAGGGCCTCGCCGCCCGCGACTCCGTGATCGTCGGCGTCGGCACGATGCTGCTCGGCGCCGCCTTCGGACTCCTCCCGCCCCACCCCGTCGTCACCGTCGGCCTCCTCGGCGCCTACGCCGTGATGGTCGCCGTCTTCCTCGCCATCGCGGCGTTCTCGCTCAAATGGGCCGCCGGCGCCGACGCAGCCACCGGACACGATCCCGTCGCCCCCACGACACCGACCTCCGGAGGAGACCGATGACCGCCGAAGGCCAGCAGCCCGACCCCGCCTCTCCCGCCGACCGCGCCTCGGCGGCCGACTCCGCCCCGGCGCGCGACCCCGGCGAGTTCACGCCCCGCACGTTCCAGCCGACCCGCAAGGACCGCCTGCGCCCGCTCGAGCTCATCGGCTTCTCCGCGGTGATGGCGGCCTTCGTCGGCCTGGTCGTCATGCTCTCGACCCGCGAGCCGGTCGTCGCGCTCATCTCGTTCGGCGTCGCCTTCATCGTCGTGCTCGTCGCGATCGCCATGTTCTCGCTGACCTTCAAGCCGGACGAGGCCGAGATCGCGGACATCGACGAGCAGGACTCCGCACACTAGGCGAGGGACGGCTCCGCCGCTCCCAGTCGGCCGGGAGCACGCCGCGCGGGCGGATAGTCCCTTCCGCCGCGCATGCTGATGGAGCAGCCCGGAGGGCGTCTCGAGGTCCCGCCTGCGCACGCGGGCGCCGCTTCCGCGTCGGTGGTCGCGCGTAGCGTGCGGAGGGTGGCGGAGGCGATCGGGCGGTGGTGGCAGAGGCGGCGGTTCTCGCGCGGCGCCGACGTCCCCTACGCGGTCGGCACCTACCGGGAGGCCTGGGCGTCCTACCCCGTCCTGGTGCGGCAGTACCGGCCCGAGTACAACGAGGGCATCGTGCTCAGCCAGATCCCGCCCGCGGCCGACGTGTACCTGTGCTGGCTCTGCGACGCCGGACACGTCTTCGTCGCCACTCCCGAGGAGCAGCGCCACCGTCCCGGCCGGGAGCGGCGCCGCTCCTCCTGGTGCCCCGACTGCGCCGAGCTCGCCTCGCCGCGCCTGCCCCGGGCCGCGCCGATGATCGGCGGCCGGCTCGCCGAGGTGCTCGCGCCGACGGCCGCCCCCGACGACGGCTCCTTCGTCCTCCTGGCGCCGCCCGCCGTGATCGCGCGGGGGCTCCCGATGTCCGCGTCGCCCACCGGCCGCGGGTCCGCGTCACCCGCCGACCCGAGCGGATCAGCGCCCGCCGCGTCGCCGACTCCTCCGTCCGCTCGATCCACCCCTCCAGCTGCCGCCGCTCGGGCCGCGCTCCCGCCCGCCCCTCCCGCCTCCGCCGTTCCGGCCGCGGTCCCGTCCGCCGGCC
>NZ_PSWK01000042.1:0-19680 GCF_002932735.1 Rathayibacter sp. AY1B7 | reverse complement strand
GCCGCCGGTGAGGCACGAGGTGGAGACGCCGTTGGCGCAGTTCGCGCAGGTGCCGTCGCAGACGTAGAACGGGGCGATCACGAAGTCGCCGACCGCGACGTCGTGCACGTCGTCGCCGATCTCCTCGACGACGCCGACGAACTCGTGGCCGATGCGGTGCGCCTCCTTGGTGGGAGTGACGCCGCGGTAGGGCCACAGGTCCGAGCCGCAGACGCAGGCCGCGGTGACGCGGACGATCGCGTCGCGCCCCGTCGAGAGCTGCGGGTCGGGGACCTCCTCGAGTCGGATGTCGCGCTCGCCGTGGATGAGTGTTGCTCGCATGGGTGCTCCTGGTCGGGAAGGGGGTGGGGTCGGCGTCCACGGTACGCCCGCGACCGGCCGCGGACGCCGGAGAGGCGGGGGCTTGCACGAACGCGCGCCGACGCGGCACAGGTGGAGAGCCGGGGCGCGGCCGGGGGCGGCCCAGCGCCGGGCGGGAGGCGTCCTGCCGGAACGGAGCGGCCCCGCAGCAGCCCTGCGCCGCGTCACGGCGGCGCCTCCGCCCAGCCGTCGCGCCCGATCACGACGTGCGCGAGGAACCGCAGGCCGCACGCCTCTGCCCCGTCGGCGACCGCCCGCGTCGCCGCACGGTCGGTGGGGAGCACCACGGCCTCGCCCGCGTGGCTGTGCGCCAGGCCGATGCCCGCCGCGCCGCGCGCCAGCACCTCGGCGAGCACGGCGGCGACGGGGATCTCGGCGTGCGCCGGGGCTCCGTCGGCCAGCGTCAGGACGTCGCGGACGGCTCCGGACTCGGCGAGCGCCACCGCCAGCACGGTCTCGACCGGCCGGGCGGCCAGCAGCGGAGCGACGAGCCCGGCCAGGCCGGCGGCGTCGGTCACCCGGGCGGCGCGCGAGGCGCGGTTCATCCTCCGCCGCAGCTCGAAGGAGGCGACCAGGCGGCAGGCGGCGACCTCGCCGACTCCGCGGTGCCGCATCAGATCGCCCACCCCGGCCCGGGCGACGGCGTCGATGCCGCCGAAGCGCGCGAGGAGGCGCTGCGCGACGACGGTCGCGTTGGCGCCGCGGACGCCGGCCCCGATGAGCACGGCGAGGGTCTCGGCGTCGGTGAGCGCCTCCGGTCCGTAGGCGCGGAGGCGCTCCCTCGGCCGCTCCTCGGGAGGGAGGTCGGCCATGCGGGGGCCGGGCGTTTCGAAGGACATGCCGCCGACGCTACGGAGCCCGCCGGACGGGCGCGCCGCGGATCCCGCGACTGTGGACGACTCCCGCCCTCGCGCGCCCTGTGGAGGGACATCCCGTCGCCGCCCCCCGCGCTCCTCCCCCTGCGGGAACGCAGGAGTAGCGGTACTCGACCGCGACCACCGCGACGTCTGCGGACTCGCGACAGGGGTCGAGCACCCCGGTCAGTCCGACGCGGGCATCCCGGCCGTCACCGACAGGCTCTCGCCGTCCGGCGCCACGTCCACCAGCACCACGTCCCCGTCGCGCACCGTGCCGCCGAGCAGCGCCGTCGCCAGCTGGTCGTCGATCGCCCGCTGCATCAGCCGGCGCAGCGGCCGCGCGCCGTACTGCGGGTCGTAGCCGCGCTCGGCCAGCCACCCGCGGGCCGCGGGTGTCACCGCCAGGTCGAGCCGTCGCTCCGAGAGCCTCCTCGACAGCCGGTCGACGTACAGCGACACGATCTCGCCGAGCTCGGTGCGGTCGAGTGCGTCGAAGATCACGATGTCGTCGAGCCGGTTCACGAACTCGGGCTTGAAGGCCTGGCGCACCATCTGCTGGACCGCCTCCTCCTTCTGCGGCCGCGACAGCGCCGGGTCCACGAGGAACTGCGACCCCAGGTTGGAGGTGAGGATGAGGATCGTGTTGCGGAAGTCGACCGTCCGCCCCTGGCCGTCGGTGAGCCGGCCGTCGTCGAGCACCTGGAGCAGGACGTCGAACACCTCGGGGTGCGCCTTCTCGATCTCGTCGAGGAGCACCACCGAGTACGGGCGGCGGCGGACCGCCTCCGTGAGCTGGCCGCCCTGCTCGTAGCCGATGTAGCCGGGAGGGGCGCCGACCAGCCGCGAGACGGCGAACTTCTCGCCGTACTCCGACATGTCGATGCGGACCATCGCCTTCTCGTCGTCGAAGAGGTGGTCGGCGAGCGCCTTCGCCAGCTCGGTCTTGCCGACGCCGGTCGGCCCGAGGAAGAGGAAGGAGCCGGTCGGCCGGTCGGGGTCGGAGATGCCCGCGCGGGTGCGGCGCACCGCGTCCGCGACGGCCGACACCGCCTCGTCCTGGCCGATCAGTCGGCGGTGCAGCTCGGTCTCGAGGTGCAGCAGCTTCTCGGTCTCGCCCTGCAGGAGGCGCCCGACGGGGATCCCCGTCCAGGCGGCGATCACCGCGGCGATGTCGTCGGCCGTCACCTGCTCGTTGACCATGCGGCCCTCGGCCGGCTCCTCCTCCGCCTCGGCGGCCGCGAGCTCGCGCTCGATCACCGGGATGTCGCCGTAGAGCAGCTTCGACGCGCGCTCGAGCTTGCCCTCGCGCTGCGCCCGCTCGGCGGCGATCCGCAGGGCGTCGAGCCGGTTCTTGAGCTCGCCGACGCGGTTGAGGGAGGCGCGCTCGCGCTCCCAGCGCTCCTGCAGCTCCTCGAGCTGGGCGCCGCGGCGGGCCAGGTCCTCGCGCAGCTTCTCCAGCCGTGCCTTCGAGGCCTCGTCCTTCTCCTTCTTCAGCGCCAGCTCCTCGAGCCTCAGCCGGTCCACGGAGCGGCGCAGCTCGTCGATCTCGACGGGAGCGGAGTCGATCTCCATGCGCAGCCGCGACGCGGCCTCGTCGATCAGGTCGATCGCCTTGTCCGGCAGCTGGCGGGAGGTGATGTAGCGGTTCGAGAGCGACGCGGCGGCGACCAGGGCGGAGTCGGCGATCGCCACCTTGTGGTGCGCCTCGTAGCGCTCCTTCAGCCCGCGGAGGATCGCCACGGTGTCCTCGACGGTCGGCTCGCCGACGAAGACCTGCTGGAAGCGGCGCTCGAGAGCGGCGTCCTTCTCGATGTACTGGCGGTACTCGTCGAGCGTCGTCGCGCCGATCATCCGCAGCTCGCCGCGCGCCAGCATCGGCTTGAGCATGTTCGCGGCCGCCACCGACCCCTCGCCTCCACCCGCGCCCATCAGCGTGTGCAGCTCGTCGATGAAGGTGATGATCCGGCCGTCGGACTCCTCGATCTCCTGGAGCACGGCCTTCAGCCGCTCCTCGAACTCGCCGCGGTACTTCGCTCCGGCGATCAGGGCCGAGAGGTCGAGGCTGACGAGCTGCTTGCCCTTGAGGCTCTCGGCGACGTCGCCCGCGACGATCCGCTGCGCGAGCCCCTCGACGACGGCGGTCTTGCCGACGCCGGGCTCGCCGATGAGGACGGGGTTGTTCTTGGTGCGGCGCGTGAGCACCTGGCTGACGCGCCGGATCTCGGCATCCCTCCCGATCACCGGGTCGAGCTTGCCGCTCGCCGCGATGGCGGTCAGGTTGACGCCGTACTGCTCGAGTGCGGACTTCTCGTCCTGCTGGGGCATCCGACCGGCCTGCATGATGGTGGTCTCCTCCGTGGCTCGAAAGTTGAGTTCGACGGACTCAACTTTACTCCCGCGACGGCTCCGGCGGTCAGGCCGTCAGAAGATCGCTGTCGCGACCCTGGAGCGCCTCGAGCGCGTTCCGGAGGATCGAGCGCAGCCGGAACTCGTCGATCCCGGTCAGCGCCGAGATCTCGGCCTGCGAGAAGCCGCCGGCCGCAGCCAGCAGCAGGAGCTCGCGGTCCGGGCAGTCGAGGGCGAGCAGGCCGCTGCCGAGCGGACGCCGGGCGAGCTCGTGCGCGGACCCGAGGGTCTCGCAGAGGACCTCGAGCACCCAGAGCACGGGCTCCGGCGAGCGGGCGCCCTCGCGGGCGCGGCGCCAGACGGCGGTGAAGACGTCGGTGCAGAGCCGGTCGCGGCCGGCCGGGTCGGCCTGGACCGTGCCGACGCACGCCGAGACGAGGCCGCCGAAGCGGTCGACGAGCTCTCCCAGAGCGGAGGCGTCCCCCGTGGCGGAGCGGGCCAGCAGACGGGCGGCGTCCTGCGTCAGCGGCGGACGCACCCGTCCTCCGGTCGCGTCCTCGCCTCCAGCACTCACAGGCCTCAGCGTGTCACCGACTCCGGGACGGCGGGACCAGTTGCGCGGAAGGGGGGTGACATGTAAGGAGCGGATCCGCTATCCGACATCAGAGGCGCGGCCAGCGCGCGCGGGCGAAGCAGAAGAGCCCGTAGGCGATGAGCCCGACGGCGACGAAGCCGAGGAGGAGCACACCTGCCGGCAGCTCCACGAGCGACTTCAGCGCCTCGTCGAGCCCGCCCGCCTGCTCCGGATCATGGGTGACGGCGGCGACGATCAGCAGCACGCCGAGAGCGCCGAGGACCACGCCCTTGGCGACGTAGCCGGCGACGCCGAGCACGGTGACGACGGTGCCCGCCGTACCGCCCGGCTCCGCGACGTTCTCGAGGAACTTCCTGCTCGCTCCGCGGTACACGAAGACGCCGCCGACCGCGAGGACGGCCAGTCCCGCGATCACGAGCAGCACGACTCCGCCCGGCGCCGAGAGCACCTGCGCGCTCGCGCTCTCGGACGACTCGGACGAGCTCGACCCGCCGCCCGTCGCGAACTTCAGCGCCGTCACGCCGAGGGCGCCGTAGACGACGGCCTTGCCCGCCTCCTTCAGCCGGCTGCCCCAGGTCTTCAGGGCGCTCTCGCGCGGGCGGACGAGGAACGCCTCGAGCAGCCCCCAGAGCGCCAGGCCGAAGAGGCCGACCGTGCAGATCCAGAGGATCACCAGACCGCCGGGCTGCGCCGCGAGGGCGCCGAGAGCACCGCTCTGGTCGGCCTCGCCTCCGCCGCCGCGGGCCACGCCGAGGGCGATCACTCCGATCAGGAGGTGGACGAGGCCGTTCGCCGCGAAGCCGCCGCGCGCGAGGGTCCGCACCGCCCGGGAGTCCTGGATGTCGTCGGCGGTGCGCTGGGCGTCGGCGGTGCTCGGAGTGTTCACAGGGTGGACGCTACGCGTTTCCACACCCCCGCGCCCGGCGCTCCGCCGTTCGGAGGTGCTCCCGGAGCCGGTTCTCCACACCTTTCCACAGGGTTGTCCACAGCTGTGGAATCGCTAGAGGGACGAGTGGATCACACGTCGACGGCGCGGACGAGTCCGTCCTGCACGCCGCCCAGCCAGTCGTAGACGCTGCGGATCGCGGCCGCGCTCCCCTCCTCCGGGACGACGTCGTCGGTGTCGTCGATGCCGAGCCGCACGGCCAGAGCGAGCCGCATGTCGGTCAGTGCGCGGAGCCAGGCGATCGCCTGCGGCTCCTCGAGACGGACCGCGACCTCGCCCAGCCCCTCGAAGATCCGGCCGTGACTCGTGCCGTCGCCGGCGTCGAGGGCCGCCGTGACGGCGCGGGCGTCGTCCATCTTGCGGGCGGCGAGGTCCGGAGCGGTGAAGCGGCGGAACTCGTCGGCCGCCTCGGCGTCGTCGCGGTAGGCGTCGGGCAGGAGGCGCGCGAGCGCTGGATCGGAGCGGGCCTCCTCCGAGGACGCCCCGCGGTCGAGCAGCTCGAGCATCTCGCCGGCCAGGTGGCGGAGGATCCCGGCCTCCTCGCGGTCGAAGCGGGCGACGGCCGCTCCGGAGGAGTCGCGGCGGAACGCGCGCATCAGCCGAGTCCTCGGATGCCGCGAGCGGGGTGCTCTCCGGTCTCGGCGGCCGCGGGACGCAGCGGGGCGCTCACGCGTCGGCCTTCTGCAGCGTCGCCCACAGGCCGTAGCCGTGCATCGCCTCCACGTGCCGCTCCATCTCCTCGCGGTTGCCGGTCGCGACGACCGCGCGCCCCTCGGTGTGCACCTGCAGCATCAGCCGCTCCGCCTCGGCCCGGCCGAAGCCGAAGTAGCTGCGGAAGACGTACGAGACGTACGACATCAGGTTGACCGGATCGTCCCAGACCAGCACGATCCACGGGGCCTCGGCCGCCGAGCGGGTCGCCAGGCGCTCGTCCGCGCGCTCGATCGTGTCCGCCATCCCTCCAGCGTAGGCCGCGGCGCGGGCGGACGCCCGGGCGCGCGGGCCGGAGCGTGCTGCCCGCAGCCCGCGAGTGACCAGGAGTCGTCGCACTCGGCGCGGGGGCACGAGGACGGGGACCGCGAGAAGCCAGGAGTCGTCGCAGTCGAGCGCGAGTGCGACGACTCCTGGACGGTCGGAGCAGAGTCAGCAGCGGCGCCCGCCCTACGCCGACAGGCGCGGCAGGACCTCCCGGGCGAAGAAGTCGAGGTGGTCGAGGTCCTGCAGGTCCATGAACTGCAGGTAGACGCGCTCGCAGCCGGCCTCGCGGAGGGACTCGAGGCGGTCGACCGCCTCGTCGACGCCGCCGGCCACTCCGTGCTCGCGCAGCTCGGCGGGCTCGCGGCCGATCGCCGCGGCACGGCGCGTGAACTCCGCCTCGTCGCCTCCGCCGACCGCGATCAGCGCGACCGAGTGCACGAGCGACGAGGGCTCGCGCCCGATCGCCCGGCACGCCTCGTCGACGCGCTCGAAGGCCCCCGGGATCGCGTCGAACTCGGGGAAGCCCAGGTTGAACTCGCTCGCGAACCGCGCCGCGAGCGCCGGGGTCCGCTTGGGGCCGCCGCCACCGACGATCACCGGCAGCGGCAGGCGGGCGGGCTTGGGCAGGGCCGGGGAGTCGGTCAGCGTGTAGTGCTCGCCGGCGAAGGAGTAGCGCTCGCCGACCGGCGTCGACCACAGGCCGGTCACGATCTCGAGCTGCTCCTCGAGGAGGTCGAAGCGGCGCGGAGGGAAGGGGATGCCGTACGCGGCGTGCTCCTGCTCGAACCAGCCGGTGCCGAGGCCGAGCTCGGCACGGCCGCCGGACATCGCGTCGACCTGGGCGACCTGGATCGCGAGGATCCCCGGCGGCCGGTAGGTGACGGAGGAGACGAGGGTGCCGAGCGCGATCCGCTCGGTCTCGCGGGCGAGGCCGGCGAGTGTCGTCCACGCGTCGGACGGGCCCACGCCGGGGTCGCCGTCCCCCATCCGGAGGTAGTGGTCGGAGCGGAAGAAGCCGTCGTAGCCGAGGCTCTCGGCGGCCTGCGCGACGGCGAGGAGGTCCTCGTAGCTCGCGCCCTGCTGGGGTTCGGTGAACACTCTGAACTGCACGGGTCCAGCCTCCCGCACCGGGGCCGGATCATGCCAGCCCGGCTCCCCCGGCCGGGGCCGCCGACGGGACCCCGTGTACCGTGGACGGTTGCCGCCGACGAGAGGACCCCATGTCCGAGCACCCGTCCTCCCCGGACACCGCCCCCGCCACCGCGGGCACGACCGCCCCTCCGCACCGCCTCGCGCGGTGGGTCTTCTGGCCCGCCGCCGTCCTGACGCTGTCGATCGCGGCCTTCGCGATCCTCGCGCCCGACGCCGCGACCTCCGTGTTCTCGACGCTGCAGACCACCGTCGTCAACACGTTCAGCTGGTACTACGTGCTGATCGCCGCGGTCTTCGTGGCCTTCGCGATCTGGATGGGCGTCAGCCGCTTCGGCGACATCAAGCTCGGCGCCGACGACGACGAGCCCGAGTTCTCGATGCTCGCCTGGATCTCGCTCCTCTTCGCCGCCGGCATGGGCATCGGCCTCGTCTTCTACGGCGTCGCGGAGCCGCTCACCCACTTCGCCACTCCGCGCCCGGGCGTCACCGGCACCGAGACGCAGCTCGCGCAGAGCGCGATCTCGCAGACCTACCTGCACTGGGGCGTCCACGCCTGGTCCATCTACGTGGTGGTCGGCCTCGCCCTCGCCTACGCGATCCACCGCCGCAAGCGGCCGGTGTCGATCCGCTGGGCGCTGGAGCCGCTGCTGGGCCGCCGGGTCCGCGGCGGCTGGGGCAACGCGATCGACGTGGTCGCCCTGGTCGGCACCATGTTCGGAGTCGCGACCTCGCTCGGCCTGGGCGTCACCCAGATCTCGGCGGGCCTGGAGGCGAGCGGCGTCGTGGAGTCGTCGCTCACCGTGCAGATCGTGGTCATCGCCGTGGTCACCGGCCTGACCGTGCTCTCGCTGATCTCGGGCGTCGGCAAGGGCATGAAGTGGCTCTCGACCGGCAACCTGCTGCTCGCCGCGGCGCTCCTCGTCTTCGTGCTCGTCGCCGGCCCGACCCAGTTCCTCCTGCGCGAGTTCGTGCAGTCGCTCGGCAACTACCTGCAGAACTTCATCGGCCTGACCTTCACGGTCAGCGCCTACGCCGGCCGCGAGGGCGAGCAGTGGCAGGCCTCGTGGACCACGTTCTACTGGGGCTGGTGGATGTCGTGGGCGCCGTTCGTCGGCATCTTCATCGCCCGCGTCTCCAAGGGCCGGACGGTCCGCGAGTTCGTCGGCGGCGTGCTGCTCGTGCCGACCATCATGACCTTCCTCTGGTTCAGCGTCCTCGGCGGCACGGCCATCTACCGGGAGCTCTACGGCGACGGCGGCCTGGTCGGCGCCGACGGCTCGGTGGACACCAACCTGGCGCTCTTCTCGATGCTGCAGGGACTGCCCGCGGGCTCGGTGCTGACGATCGGCGCGATCCTCCTCATCGGCGTCTTCTTCGTGACCTCCGCCGACTCCGGAGCGCTCGTGATGTCGATGATCGCGACCGGCGGCGAGCCGGAGCCGCGCAACCGCATCCGCGTGTTCTTCGCCGTCGCGACCGCGCTGCTCGCCCTGTCGCTCCTGATCGCCGGCGGCCTCGACGCCCTGCAGACCGCGGCGATCCTCTCGGCCCTGCCGTTCAGCGTCGTGATGATCCTGATGTGCGTCGCGACGGTGATCGCCTTCCGCCGCGAGATCCGCGCCTACGACAAGGCCCGCCGCAAGGCGTTCGTCGGCGACATCGGCACGTTCTACGGCCTCGAGGTCGAGGATCCGGCGGAGCGCGAGCCCGCCCACCCGATCAAGCGCCTCGCGAACCGCCTGAAGCCGGGGTCGAAGGAGTAATCGGCTCGGAGGAGAAGCCAGGTCGGAGGAGGCCGGGCGCCGCTGGGGCGCCCGGCCGGCCGATCAGCTGGGCGACGGGATGAAGGGGTGCTCCGGCGGGTCCTGGTCGTCGCCGAGGCGGGCGTCGGCGCCCTGGTCGAGCGCCTCGTCGATCGACTCGGGGTCGTCGATCTCGGCCGGGTCCTCCGGCGGGACCGGCAGGGAGTCGCCGTCGGGGCGGGTGGTGTCGGTGACGTCCTCGGGGGCGTCGAAGCCGAAGCTGCTCATGGTTCCCTCTCCGCGGTGCGCCCGGGAGGCGGCGCCGCTGCGGGCAGCCTAGGTCGCGCCCCCGGAGGCGGTCACGGACTTGACGGGGCACCCGAGGGGCCCCGCGGGGTCGGCCTGCTCCGGAGGAGCCTCCGCCCCGGCAGCCATCAATGCACGTACTCGAGCAGGTCGGCTCCGAGGGTACGCATGCCCTCCAGCACCGCGAGGCGGTAGTGCAGGGTCGTATCGTCGAACTGGGTGGCGACCGCGTAGGCGACTCCGGCGCGCGGGCCGCGGAGGACTCCGGCCTCGGCGCGGACGCCGACGTCGGTGCCGGTCGCGTTGACGAGCAGGACGCCGTGGTCGGGGTGGCGGTGCGCGAGCGGGTCGAGCCCGAACGAGGCGGCGACCATCGAGAGGTCAGTGCCGAGCGAGAGCCAGCCGATCACCCGCGAGCTCACGGCGGCGTCGACGATCTCGCCGTTCGCGAGGGTGGCGAGCAGCCAGGTCAGCTCGCGGGCGGAGCCGATCGAGAGCTGCGGCGCGTCGTCGGGACCGCGCTCGTCGCGCACGACGTCGAGCAGGGCGGTGCGGGAGAGGCCGAGCGCCTCCGCCCGCTCGCGCACGGCATCGAGGCCGACGCGGCGCAGCAGGACGTTGGTCGCGAGGTTGTCGCTGGAGGCCCCGACGAGGGCGGCGAGGTCGGCGATCGGCATCGACGGCACCTGGAGGTGCTGCCAGAGCCCGGAGCCCGAGACCGCGTCCGCCGCGGTCCGGTCGACCAGGCGCAGGTTCTCCTGCGGCTCGTTCGCCAGCCGGGCGGCGACCTCGATCAGCAGCACGACGGTGCCGAGGGAGGCGGTGGGCATCGAGACGGAGTCGTCGACCGCGAACAGGGTGCGGCCGGTCGCCAGGTCGACGGCGCGCGCCGAGACGACGACCCCGTCGATCGCGAGACGGCCGAGGGCGTCGAAGCCGCGCTGGAAGTTCTCGCGGTCGCCGCCGCCCTTGTGGCGCCCCCGGCGGTTGCGTCGGCTCTCACGGCGGGTCTCGCTGGTGGGGATCACCACGGGTACGGCCCCTCTACGGGTCGGGAGTGCGGTCGTGCGGAGGGGGGACCTGGGTCCTCACGCGCCGGCAGGACGCGCGATCGGCGGACGACCCCGCGGCATCGGTCGGCTCTCGATGCCCGGGGCTCCTCGTCCGTGGTGCGGAGGTGGTCGGCGGCGACTACCAGATGGTGACGCGCTCGCTCGGGGAGAGCCAGAGGGCGTCGCCTTCGGAGACGTCAAAAGTAGCGTAGAACTCGTCGATGTTCCGGACGATCTGGTTGCAGCGGAACTCGGCCGGAGCGTGCGGATCGATGGCGAGGAGGCGGATCGTCTCCTCGTCGCGGGACTTCTGCTGCCAGGCCTGCGCCCAGGAGAGGAAGAAGCGCTCGGCGCCGGTCAGGCCGTCCACGACGGGCGGCTCCTCGCCGTCCAGCGAGAGCAGGTACGCCTTCCAGGCGATGCCGAGACCGCCGAGGTCGCCGATGTTCTCGCCGATGGTCAGGGCGCCGTTCACGTGGTGCCCGGGCGTGGTCGCGGGAGCGAGCGCGTCGTACTGCGCGATGAGCGCCTTCGTCCGCTCCTCGAACGCGGCCCGGTCCTCCTCGGTCCACCAGTCGGTGAGGCGGCCGTCGCCGTCGAAGCGCGAGCCCTGGTCGTCGAAGCCGTGGCCGATCTCGTGGCCGATGACGGCGCCGATCGCTCCGTAGTTCGCGGCGGGGTCGCGGGCCTCGTCGAAGAAGGGGAACTGCAGGATCGCGGCCGGGAAGACGATCTCGTTGAAGCCCGGGTTGTAGTACGCGTTGATCGTCTGCGGGGTCATGAACCACTCGTCGCGGTCGAGCGGGCGGCCGATCTTGCCGAGCTCGCGGGCGAACTCGAACTCGGCCACGCGGCGGGCGTTGCCGAGCAGGTCGGCCGGGTCGATCGAGAGGGCGGAGTAGTCGCGCCAGCGCACCGGGTAGCCGATCTTGGGCGTGAACTTCGCGAGCTTCTCGAGCGCGCGCTCGCGGGTGGCGGGGCTCATCCACTCCAGGTCGACGATGGAGCGGCGGTACGCCTCGATGAGGTTCGCGACCAGCACGTCCATCGCGGCCTTCGCCGTCTCGGGGAAGTGGCGGGCGACGTAGGTGCGGCCGACCGCCTCGCCGAGCGAGCCCTCGACGAGCGAGACGGCGCGCTTCCAGCGCTCCCGCTTCTGCGGGGTGCCGGTGAGGGTGCGGCCGTAGAAGTCGAAGTTGGCGTCGACGAAGCCGCTGGACAGGTAGGCCGCGGCTCCGCGGATCACCTGCCAGGACAGCCAGTCGCGCCAGGCCGGGAGCCGGTCCTCGGTGAGCAGGCCCGCGAGGCCCTGGAGGAAGCTCGGCTGGCGGACGACCACCTCGGCGAGCGCCCCCTCCGGAGCGCCCATCGCGGTGAGCCAGACGCCGAGGTCGACGCCCGCGGCGAGCTCCTCGACCTCGGACCAGGAGCGGAGGTTGTAGGTCGCCTGGCTGTCGCGGCTGCGGACCTTGTCCCAGTGCGCGGCGGCCAGGTCGGTCTCGAGGGCGACGATGCGCTCGGCGCGGGCCTCGGCGGCGTCGGTGCCGGCCAGCGCCAGCATCCGCGCGACGAACGGCGTGTAGGCCTCGCGGACGGAGGCGAACTCCTCCTCGCGGTAGTAGCTCTCGTCCGGCAGGCCGAGGCCGCCCTGGTTGACGAAGACGAGGTAGCGCTCGGGGCTGCCCGGGTCGTTGTCGATGAAGAGGCCGAAGAGCCCGGGGACGCCGGTGCGCTCGAAGGCGCCGACCGCGCGGAGCAGGCCGGGGATCGAGTCGACCCGCTGCACGGCGGCGAGGTCGTCGGCGATCGGGGCGGCGCCGAGCTCCTCGGCCCGCTCCTCGTCCATGAAGGAGGCGTAGAGGTCGCCGAACAGGCGCTCCTCGGTGCCGTGCTGCGCGGTCTGCGCCTCGACGATGATGTCGCGCACGGCCTTCTCCGCCTCCTCCTGGAGGACGTGGAAGGAGCCGTAGCGCGCCTTGTCGGCGGGGATCTCGGTGCGGTCGATCCAGAGCCCGTTGACGTGCCGGTAGAGGTCGTCCTGCGGGCGCGTCGCGGGGTCGAGTTCGGAGCGGTCGATACCGGAGCGAGGCGTCGTCGAGGTCATGGCGGACAGCCTACGTCGGGGCGCCGACACGGTGGCGCGAGGTGCGGCGGGTCGGGCGCGGAGCCGCGGAGGGCGGGCGCGGAGCCGCGGGAGGGCCGGGCGCGCCACCGTCCGGCTCGCGGGGGGACTGCTCCTGCGAGCCGGACGGTGGCCGACGGGGACGCCGGAGCGTCAGCGCCCGAGCTGCTCCTCGACGTACGCGCGGATCGGCGTGGTCGGCCGCCCGATCAGGCGGGCGAGCGAGCCGTCGGTCCCGCCGAGGAGGCCGTCGGCGATGTTCGCGTCGAGGCCGACGACGAAGCCGACTCCGCCCTCGGGGACGCCGGCGCCGGTGAGGACGCGGGCGTGCTCGTCGGAGGAGACGTGGCTGATCGCGGCGTCGCGTCCGGCGACCTCGGCGACGATCGCGGCCAGCTCGTCGAAGCTCCAGGCGGTGTCGCCGGAGAGCTCGTGCACGGTGCCGACCAGGGACGGGTCGGTCAGGGCGACCGCTGCGGCCTCGGCGTAGTCGGTGCGCGCGGCGCTGGCGACGCGGCCCTCGCCGGCGCTCGAGAGGGTGCTGCCGGTGGAGGCGAGCTCGGCGACGGTCTGCTCGTAGTTCTCGTTGTACCAGCCGTTGCGGAGGACGACGGCGGGGACGCCGCTGGCGGCGATCGCCTCCTCCGTGGCCTTGTGCTCGGGGGCGAGGATGAGCGCGCTCGTGGTCGCCTTCGGGGCGCTCGTGTAGACCAGGCGCGCGCCGGCGCGGACGGCGGCGTCGATCGCGGCGGTGTGCTGTGCGACGCGCCTGCCGACCTCGGAGCCCGAGACGAGGAGGACGGCCTCGGCGCCGGAGAAGGCGGCGTCGAGCGAGGCGGGGTCGTCGAAGTCCGCGACGGCGGTGCGGACGCCGAGGTCGGCGGCGAGCGCCTCGAGCTTCGCGGCGTCGCGGCCGGTGGCGACGATGTCGGAGGCGGCGGTGCCGCGGGCGAGCAGGTGCTCGACGGCGAGACGGCCGAGGTGGCCGGTGGCTCCGGTGACGACGAGGGTCATGAGGGGTCCTTCCTGACGGGTGGGGCGGGCGGGGTCCGCCGCCAGGAGGGTGCAACCGGCGCATCCTCCTCCTGCTTCCCGGAATGCAGTACCCACTATTTCGTTAGTACAGTCACCACCCCTGTCCCGAGGAGCACCCCATGACGATCGCCGACTCCGCCCTGCTCGCCGGGGACGTCTACTCCGCCGCCTGCCCGAGCCGCGAGGTCTTCGGGCACGTCACCAGCAAGTGGGGCGTCCTGGTGCTCGCGGCGCTCGCTCCGGGCACGCTGCGCTGGGGCGCTCTGCGGCGCCGGATCGGCGGGATCAGCGAGAAGATGCTCGCCCAGACGCTGCGGATCCTGGAGGAGGACGGCTTCGTGAACCGCGAGGCGCGGCCGGTCGTCCCGCCGCACGTCGAGTACCGGCTGACGCCGCTGGGAGCGGAGCTGGCGGAGCGGCTGCTGCCGGTCGTCGAGTGGATCGCGGGGAACGTCGGGGCGGTCCTGGAGGCGCGCTCGGAGGGCCGCCGGGAGGGAAGGTGAGCCTCACCTTCTTGTGAGAACGTTCACAATCCGTTCAGGGAGGAGCCTCCACCCGGCGGCATCGGCGCCCCCTCCCCCTGCTTGCCTCGATCGCGTCTCCCGCTCGTGATCGAAGGACCTCCATGTCAGACACCGCCCGCCGCCCGCTCCTCCTCCCGATGGCCGGCCACGTGCGCGGCAAGCGCAGCCCCGTCACCTGCGCGCTGAAGTGCGCCAACGCCTGCTCCACCGCGACCTGCAACACGTCGCACAACAGCTACTTCCGCGACATCGTCTCGTCGCAGCTCTCCCGCCGCAGCGCCCTCGGCCTCGGCCTGGCCGGCGCGGTCACCGTCGCCGTCGCGTCCGCCGGAGGAGCACCCACCGCCGAGGCGGCCGTGGCGACCTCGGCCGACGGCTCGCCGCTCGCCTTCACTCCGATCGCTCCGGTGCCGTACACGGTCGACCGGTTCACCGTCCCCGAGGGCTTCGCCTGGCAGCCGATCATCCGCTGGGGCGACCCGCTCTTCGCCGACAGCCCCGCCTTCGACATCGCCGACCAGACGGAGGCCGCCCAGGCCGCGCAGTTCGGCTACAACAACGACTACACCGACATCGTCGAGATCCCGGGCTCGAAGCGCCTCCGCGCCCTGCTCGTCGTGAACCACGAGTACACGAACGAGAGCATCATGTTCCCGGCCGCGCAGCTCGAGGCGGAGCCGGAGCGCGTGCGCGCCGTCGGCCGCGCCGCCCACGGCCTCAGCGTCGTCGAGCTGGTCCGCACCGCGGTCGACCGCCCGTGGGCCTACGTCCGCGGGGGCGAGCGCAACCGCCGCTACCTGCTCGACACCCCCTACGAGGTGACCGGCGCCGCCGCCGGCACCGACCTGCTGAAGACGGTCGCCGATCCCGAGGGCCGCACCGTGCTCGGCACGCTCGGCAACTGCTCCGGAGGCACGACGCCGTGGGGCACGATCCTCTCGGGCGAGGAGAACTTCAACGGCTACTTCCGCGCCGTCGGCACGAGCGACGCCGAGAAGCGCTACGGCCTCGCCGACTCCGAGACCTCGCGCCTCTGGGAGCTCGACGACCCCCGCTTCGACGCCCGCACCCCGGGCTACGAGAACGAGCCGAACCGCTTCGGCTGGATCGTGGAGTTCGACCCCTTCGACCCCGACTCCACACCGAAGAAGCACACGGCACTCGGCCGGCTCAAGCACGAGGGCGCGAACGTCATCATCGCCCCGGACGGCCGCGTGGTCGCGTACCAGGGGGACGACGAGCGCTTCGACTACCTCTACAAGTTCGTCTCGACGAAGCGCTACATCGAGGGCGACCGCGCCCACAACAAGACCCTGCTGGAGGAGGGCGACCTCTACGTCGCCCGCTTCACCGGCGACTCCCCCGTCGCCGAGATCACCGGCACCGGGGCGGTCCCCTCGGACGGCGGCTTCGACGGCATCGGCGAGTGGCTGCCCCTGGTGCTGAACGGCGCCTCGACGATCGCCGGGATGAGCGTCGCCGAGGTCCTCGTGCACACCCGCCAGGCGGCGGACGCCGCGGGCGCGACCAAGATGGACCGCTGCGAGGACGTGCAGCCCAGCCTGGTCAGCGGCCGGATCTACGTGGCCTGCACCAACAACTCCGCCCGCGGCGCCGAGGGCGCCAAGGAGGGCGCGACCGAGGTCAACCCGCGCACCGAGAACCGCGACGGCCACATCGTCGAGATCATCGAGGACGGCGGCGACCAGACCGGCCGCACCTTCACCTGGAACCTGCTGATGCTCTGCGGCGACCAGGCGCAGGGCGACGTCGTCTACTTCTCCGGCTTCCCGGCGGACCAGGTCTCGCCGATCTCGTGCCCGGACAACCTGGCCTTCGACTCGGTCGGGAACCTCTGGATCTCGACCGACGGCGCCCCGAGCGGCATCGGCTACAACGACGGGCTCTTCAAGGTCGCGCTCGAGGGCGCGACGCGCGGCAGGGTGGAGCAGTTCCTCTCGGTGCCCCGCGACGCCGAGACCTGCGGACCGATCGTCCACGACCTCGACCAGCACGTGTTCGTGGCGGTGCAGCACCCGGGCGAGGAGGGCACCTTCGAGGCGCCGACCTCGTTCTTCCCGGACTACGGATCCACGGCTGCGGGAGCGGTGGCGGCACCGCGTCCGACCATCGTGCAGATCCTGCCGGCGTCGCAGGTGGTGGCGCCGACTCCGACGCCGACCGCCGGGCCGACCACGGCACCGACGACCCCGCCGACCACCGCGCCCACGGCTGCTCCCACCACGGCACCGACCGCCGGGCCGACCGCGGCGCCCACCGTTGCTCCGTCCCCGGTGCCCACGACCGCGCCGACCGGCACGCCGACCCCGCTGCCCGTCAGCGGCTCGGGCGGCGGGCTGGCCTCGACCGGAGTCGAGAGCGTCGGCCTGATCGCGGGCGCCACCGCGCTCCTGGCCGCTGGCGCCACCGCGCTCGGCCTCGGAGCGCGCCGCCGCGCGGCCGCCGAGGGCGAGGACGACCGGCAGGCGTGAGGCCGGACAGGGCCCGGGACCGATCACAGGATCGGGGCCCGGGCCCTGTCGCGCTCGGGGACCCGCCGCTCAGGCCCCCGGGACCGGCGGGCCGGTGCGCCAGCGGAGGATCGCCGCGGCGTCGGCGTCGTGCGGCAGCGTCACCACGTCGGCCCCCTCCGGAGCGGTGCGGGAGTCGGTGACGAGCACGCGCGCGTCCGTGAGCACGGCGGCGCGGGCCAGCGCGAGGGCGGCGTCGACGGAGTCGATCACCTCGGCGCCCAGCGCCTCCTCCGGGGCCGACGCGACCCACGGCTCCGCCGCGAGCGCCAGCAGAGCGCGCTCGCGCAGCCGGCCGGGGTCGAGCACCAGCGTCTCGACCTGTGCTGAGGCCAGCGCGGTGACGATCGCGCCGAGCGAGTACTCGACGGTGCGGCGCGGCTCCCCGGTGCGCAGGACGTCGAGCACGTCCTCCTTCTCGCGCAGCAGGATCCGGTCGAGCTGCTCGTCGACGAACCGCTCCAGCGCCCCCTCCTCGCTGCCGGCGGCCCGCGTGTTCACGGGCTCGACGGCCAGGATCGCGGCGCTGCTCGGCGAGAGCTGCTGCGCGAGCAGCTGCCGGGCGTGGATGTCCCCCGCGACGACCAGCAGGCACGGCCGGTGCACGCGCACGAGCTCGTCCACCGCGGCGGCGAGCTCGGCCTGCGTGCGCCGCCAGATCTCCTCCGCGTGGTGGTGGAACCGGTCGTGCCTCCAGCCGCCGGCCTGCGCCTTGTGGAGGGTGTCGGTGCGGCCCTGCACGGCCTGCTCGGCCTCGGGTCGCTGCGCGCCCAGGCGGTGCAGGCGGATCTCGCCGCCGTCCCGCGAGGTCTCGACGACGAGGACGCGCAGGTCGGGCCGGTGCTGCAGCAGCGGCACGATGTCGGGGAGCGGGCTGTAGGAGACGCCCTCGGGCGCGACCGGCCGACCCGGCAGCACTTCGTTCAGCACGACCCTCCCGTCCACGGCGACCGCGAAGAGGCAGCAGGCGCCCTGGGGGCGCCCGGCCCCCTCGAGCAGAGCGGCGAGAGCCCGGATGTCGGCCTGGGGCGCACCCTGGCGGGCGAGCTCGTCTCCGAGGGACGTGGCGCGCTCGAGCGAGATGTCCGGCGGATTCCCGGAGTCGATCGCGAGGTCGACGTAGAGCTGCGACACGGGCCGGGAGTCGCGGAGGAGCTCGGCCAGGGTCGGGAGAGCGGGGGTGGTGGTCACCATCGGGTCGTCCTTTCCTCTCGGTCCCGACAGTGTCGGACGGCAGGAGCGGGAGGAGGGACGGGGTTGACTGCTCGCGCGCGCCTCAGAGCAGGCGGCGCGCGGAGGCCCAGGCGGTGAGCTCGTAGCGGGAGGAGAGCTGCAGCTTGCGGAGGACGGCGGAGACGTGGGACTCGACCGTCTTGACCGAGATGAAGAGCTCGGCGGCCGCCTCCTTGTAGGCGTAGCCGCGGGCGATCAGGCGCATCACCTCGCGCTCGCGGGCCGAGAGCCGGTCGAGCTCGTCCCCCGACTCCGCCTGCTCGCCCGCCAGCGCCCCGAAGGCGTCGAGCACGAAGCCGGCCAGGCGCGGCGAGAACACGGCGTCCCCGCCCGCCACCGCGAGCACGGCCCGGCTGACCTCGGCTCCGGAGCTGGCCTTGGTGATGTAGCCGCGGGCACCGGCGCGGATCACGCCGACCACGTCCTCCGCGGCGTCCGAGACGCTCAGCGCCAGGAAGCGCGACGACGACCCGGCGCTGCGCCGCAGCACCTCGGCCCCGCCTCCGCCCGCACCGCCCGGCAGGTGCACGTCGAGCAGCACCACCTCGGGCGCGAGCGAGGCGACCAGGCCGACGGCGGAGTCGACGTCGGCCGCCTCCCCGACGACCTCGAGCTCGGGAGCGAGGTCGGCCCGCAGGCCGGAGCGGAAAATCGAGTGGTCGTCGACCAGCAGCACGCGGGTCACCGCTCGACCTCCGCGGGGAGTCGCAGATGCACCTCGGTGCCGGTGCCGCCGACTCCGGGGCGCACTGTCGCGCTGCCGCCCGCGCGCGCCATCCGGCCGATGATCGACTCGCGGATGCCGAGGCGGTCGCCGGGCACCTCGTCGAGGACGACGCCGGGGCCGCGGTCGCGCACGAACACGTCGACGCCCTGCACGGAGGACTCGAGGTACACCGAGACGTCGCCGCCCGCGTGCCGGGCCGCGTTCAGCACGGCCTCGCGGGTCGCGGCGAGGAGCGCGGCGGCGCCGGGGACGGACGCTCCGACGGCCACCACCTCGAGGTGCACGGGGTAGTCGAGCTCGACGGCGGCGGCGATCGCCCGGACCTCGGCGGCCAGGTCGTTGGCGACCGGGACGTCGCGCTCGAACAGCCAGTCGCGCAGCTCCCGCTCCTGGGCGCGGGCGATGCGGGCGACCTCGCTCGAGGCTCCGGCGCGGTTCTGGATGAGCGCGAGGGTCTGCAGCACGGAGTCGTGCAGGTGCGCGGCGATCTCGGCCCGCTGCTCCTCGCGCACGCGGGCGGCGCGCTCGCCCATCAGCTCGGACCAGAGGGTCACCACCCGGGGCGCGGCCAGCACGCCGGCGGCGATCAGCAGCACGCCCACGGCGAGCACCGCGTTGAGGGCGCTCGGGCGGCCGGTGAGCACGGCCGCTCCGGCGAGCACCAGCAGCGCGCAGGAGGCGAGGCGCACCGCGGAGCCGTACCGGGCGGGGCGGACGGCGTCGCCGCGGTCGAGCCCGAGGCTCCAGCCGACGGCTCCTCCCGCGAGCAGGCCGACGGCGACGAGCGCGCGCGTGATGTCGGCGTCGTCGCCGCTGTCGACGGTGATCAGCACGGCGAGCGCCGCGACGGCGGCGGCGAGGGTCAGCAGGCCGGCCACGGGAGCGGAGCGGCGGACGGCCGGATCCGCGTCGCGCGAGTCGAGCGGCGCGAGGGGCACCAGGGCCCAGAGCCAGAGGTAGAGGAGCGCGCCGCCCCCGCCGAGCGCGGTCGTGAGAACGGCGAGGAGGCGGGTCCTCCGCACGCTCCAGCCGAGGTGGTCGGCGACCGCGGTGCACACTCCACCGAGCAGCATCGTCCGCGGCCGCTGCAGCGGGGGGCGGACGGCGGTGCCGGGGACTGTGCTCACCCCTGCATCCAAACAGGTCGGCCGCACGATCGGGGGTGCTCTCGGGG